>NZ_QSAS01000003.1:0-207682 GCF_003465485.1 Collinsella sp. AF11-11
GTGCGGATGAATGTGGGAAGTGTTCGGATGAAGTTGCCAATCAAGGTTTAATTTTGTTGCTCAACATTTGACACGCTGGGCGTGGTAACTTTTTTACCAACTGGTATGATTAATGACACGTGCGCCGCGCCTGCCTGCCGGGCTGCGGCGCATTCGTGACAGCCTCTGACACCCTTGGAGCGTGCACTGTGGATGTAACCACAAAAAGCGTTCGGGGGGGGGGGTGCTCACCCGCGAGCAATTCCTCCCGTATGAGATGCGCATCGTCGCTGGCCTGCGTACGCAGGGCGCAAGCGACGAACAGGTCATTGTACGCGTAAAGAGCGATAACCTCTTTCAATATCCTACGGAGCGCATGGTTGCCAACCGCGCAGCCGTGTGCCTTCGCCGCCTCGACGCCATGGTGCCCACGGACGCCGCGTGCGCCGCGCGCGGCATCGACCCCAATACTGCCGCCGAGGCTGCGTTATCCCTAACCGGCCTTATGGCATCTGGTACTCCCGCGCAGGCGGACCAGGCCATCTTTTACAGCATGATCTGCCGCTACGACATCGTGCGCGAGCTCGTGCTCGTCGAGGTAGGGGAGCGCCTGCAAAACTTCGACTATGCCTTCACGGCGGCTGACCTCAACGCCTTTATGACGCGCTTTACCACGGAGTATCCGGACGCGGCCCGCTGGACCGAGGCCACGGTCAAGCGCATTAAGGGCTCGCTGCGCCAGACGCTCCGCCACGCCGGCCTTATAGGCGAGGGTCAGGGCCCGGAGTCCGAACGCCTGTCCCCGCTCTTTCTCGACCCCGAGGTCGAGCAGGGCCTGGTCCAGCTGGGCGAGCAGCCGCTTATCGCGGCCCTTACCGGCAGGGCGGTGATGTAGCGTGGCTTCCGTCAACAGCGCCGCCGACCCTGCTATCACCCCAGCGACTGATCTCACCACCAATATCGGCATCCATTCCCGCAAGAGCGTCGTGGCGGCGTATGCCCGCTCCGAGCACTCTCGTCGGGAATTTGAGCGCCGCGCGCAGCTTCTGCGCGAGTGCCTGTGCAGCGAGGACTTTTTGGCCAACAAGGGCATAGGCAATGAGATCGGCTTCCACACCTTTTGCTATGACCCCGCGCTGGAGTTTGAGGCGCGTGCATTATTTGACGCCCTTTCACGCGATGCCGAGGCCGACAAGCTTCCGTGCACGCTCAAGGTCGTGAACCTCTACGACGCCGTGCTGGCAATTCTCGAAAAGCGCCGTGTCCTTAAGGCCATCCCACGCCAAGAGGAGCGCCGCGGTACCCAGCGCGTGCTCGAGGACGTGGCCAAGTTCGCCTCGTCCGAGAAAGTCGCCGCGTACATCCTTGAGCAGACCGAGCCGCACGCGCCTGGAGACGTCGTTCTCCTCACCGGCGCGGGCGAGGTTTTCCCGTTCTTTCGCATACACACGCTTCTCCACTGCATGCTTGCGGATTTTGATGAGGTGCCTGTGATCGCTGCCTATCCGGGCAGCTTCAACGGCTCTTCTTTCCAACTCTTTAACCGTCTGCCTGCCGATAACTACTACCGCGCCATCGATATCTCGTAAGCACGGCTCCCCGCAGATAAGGCCCTGTCGCCGGTAACAACCCTTTGCCATAACGTTCCCAAACCCAAAGGAGCACCCATGGACAACACGATCATTCGCGACCTCTTTGTAAAAGACATCAACCGCTCCATCAACGGCGTGGTCAAGGTCCAGGATTCAAAAGATGGGTCCATCCGCCAGGAGCTTGACGAGTACGTGGTGACGCGCGAGTTGCAGAGGCACTTTGCCACGTTCTTCAAGGCCTACGGCGATGCCATCGATGAGTCCACCGACAAGATCGGCGTGTGGATCAGTGGCTTCTTCGGTTCCGGTAAATCGCACTTCCTCAAGATGCTGAGCTACCTGCTCGAGAATCGCCAGATCGGTGGTAAGAGCGCCATCCGCTACTTTGACGGCAAAATCGTCGACCCCATGGTCGCGGCTGCCATGGAGCGCGCGTGCTCGGTGCCCACGCAGGCCATCCTCTTTAACATCGATAGCAAGGCGGGCCAGTGGAAGCAGGGTGATACGGCTCCCACGGCGCTGCTTCGCGGCTTTGAGCGCATGTTCTACGAGGCGCGCGGCTTCTACGGCGAGGACCTCAAGCTTGCAAAGCTCGAGGACTACATCGATTCCCTGGGCAAGACCCAGGAGTTCCGCGAGGCCTTTGAGCGCGTCAACGGCGAGGCCTGGCTCCAGACCCGCGATACCTACAGCTACTTTGAGGACGACGTCGTCGAGGTGCTGCAGAGCGTGCTCGGCATGAGCGAGAAGGCCGCATGGAACTGGCTCGAGGGTTCTGAGGACGAGGTTTTGGCCCCTGATGTCTTTGCCAAAAAGGTCAAGGACTATGTGGACGCTCAGGCAGCGGCCCACGGCGGCAACTTCCGTTTGCTCTTTATGGTCGATGAGGTGGGTCAGTTTATTACAAACGACCAGGACCCAAGCCTTATGCTGAGCCTTCAGACCATCGTCGAGGAGCTGGGTGCCGCCTGCGGTGGCCGCGTGTGGGTGATGGTCACGAGCCAGGAGGCCATCGACAACCTGAGTCTGCCCGTGGGCAACGACTTTTCAAAGATTCAAGGCCGCTTCAATACCCGCCTTTCGCTTTCCAGTTCCAGCGTGGACGAGGTCATCCAGCGCCGTGTGCTCGAGAAGACCGCGCCGGCGGCCGATATGCTTGCACGGGTCTACGAGCAAGACACCGCCGTGCTCAAAAACAACTTTACCTTTGAGGGTGGCTCGCGCTCCGACCTTGCCGGCTACGCCAACTCCAAGGATTTTGTGGCCAGCTACCCGTTTGTGGGCTATCAGTTTAAGCTCCTGCCCGACGTGATGACCGAGGTGCGCAAGCACGGTGTCAAGGCCAAGCACATGTCCACGGGCGAGCGCTCCATGCTGAGCGCATTCCAGGAGAGCGCTCAGGTCATCCAGCATGACCAGACCGGTGTGCTCGTGCCGTTCTGGCGCTTCTTCGACACTATCTCCAAAGATCTTGAGCACGGCATCAGCCAGGTGGTTGACCGCGCGGTCCGTGCGGCCGAGAACGCGGAGGGCCTTGAACCCTACGACGTTCAGGTGCTCAAGCTCCTGTACCTGATTCGTTACATCGGCTACGTCAAGGCCACGGTCGAGAACATCTCCATCCTCATGATCGATAGCCTCGACGTGGACAAGCGCGCCCTCAAGGACCGCGTCAAGGAATCCCTCGCCCGTTTGGAGCGCGAGAACTACGTGTCACGCCAGGGCGATACCTATAGCTTCCTCACCGACGAGGAGCAGGAGATAGCGCAGGAGATCGCACGCACCCCGATCGACAACGCACAGGTGATCGAGTCTATCAAAAAGCGCCTGTTCGACAGCATCTACACCGCGCGCAAGCTCAACCGCGGGGCCAACGACTTCCCGTTTGACCGCTATGTGGACGGCTCAATCCACGGTACCAGCATGGGCGGGATGGAGCTTTACGTGGCGACTATGGCGAGCGACCTGGGCCGTGCGGACGATACCGAGCTGGCCTTGGCTTCTTCGGGCAAAGCCATCGTGGCCTTGAGTGACGAGGCGGATTATTGGGCTCCACTCGTCAACGCCGCCAAGATCCGCAAGTACGCCAAGACGCGAAATCTCCAGGAGCTTCAGCCGAGTACGCGCCAGATCGTCGAGTCCAAGATGCGCGAGGCGGCCTATAACGAGAAAGAGGCCGATACCCTTTTGAGCGAGGCCGTGCTCCATGCACGTTGCGCGGTCAACGGCCGCATGGTTGAGGTCCGCGCGGCCAAACCCGTTCAGGTTTTTGAGCAAGTGCTGGCGCAGCTGTGCGATGTGGTCTTTGATAAGGCCGACTATATCGGTGCGCCGGTCACGAGCGATTCCGATATTCGCTCCACTCTGGCGGGCAACGTTCAAGTGGGGCTCGCTGGCATGGACGCGGGTAACACGCGTGCGCTCAAGGAGGTCGAGGACTACCTCAAAGTGCAGCACCAGCGCCACCTGGATACCGCTATGGGCGATATCCAGCGCCAGTACCAGCAAAGGCCCTTTGGCTGGCGCGAGGTCGACATCGCAAATGTGGTGGCGCAGCTTGTGGTGGAGCAGCGCGCGCAGGTGCTGTTTGGCGGTCAGACGGTTCAAGCTAACGACAGCCGCATGGTGGCGCTCCTGCGCAAGGATGCCGATAAGGCCCAGGTGCGCTTGCGCATGCGCATGAGCGACCGGTTGCTACGCGCCGCGGGCGAACTCATGTGTGACCTGTTTGATCTCAAGACCGTGCCCTCCAACGAGGATAAGCTCGTGGCCGAGCTCAAAGAGCGCCTTGAGGGCTTGCGCGAGGCGTGCCTCGCCATAGCACGCGACTACTACACGGGCATCAAGCCGGCCTACCCGTATCCCGGTGAGGACGAGTGCGAGAAGATGCGCTCGGAGGTGGCCGACGTCCTTAAGGACCAGAACGAGGCCGAGGCGTTCTTGACCACGTTCACCAAGCATGAGGAGCGCTTGCTCGATGCTAAGGAAGACTTTGACAAGGTGGTTGAGTTCGTCGAGTCCAATCAACGAACAGCGTTTGACCACGCCAGGGATTTCTTGAACCGCACCGAGGGTATCGAGTATGCCTCCGATGACATTCCCAGCGCGGTGGAGAACGTGGCAAAGGTGCGTGAGATCCTCAAAGATCCCAAGCCCTACGGCCGTATTAAAGACCTGCAGCCGCTTATGGATCCCGTCGAGGATGACATGAAAAAGCTGCTGGGCATCCGCCGCAATGAGTTTTTGTGTCGCATCGAGAGCGATCTGCAAGACCTGCGGGCGCAGGCCGAGAGTCAAAAGGGCTTTGTCAATCAGGCCAAGGATGCCATAGCAGACGCCGGCACCAAATACGAGTCGTTCAAAAACCGTGCCCACAGCGCTCAAAGTCTCAACGAACTGAGCGTTGTTGCAACTAACTGGGGCGACTGGCTCAGTGCGGCGGCCAACGAGATGTACGACGCTGTGGATGAGGCCCGCGTGCGTATGGACAACGAGCGCCGCACCACCGAGGTCATGAGTACGGGTGAGGTGGTCAAGAAGGTCTCCAACAAGGGCGCCGCATCGTCTGCTCCCGTGCCCGCGCCCAAGCCCCAGCGCAAGATCAAGACTGTGCGCCGCGCCGATCTGGCCAAGCCGAGTCGTCTCTTGTCCGCAGAGGATGTGGAGCGCTACGTGGACGACTTGCGCTCCCGCCTTATGCAGGCGCTCGCTGCAAACGACGAGATCCGTATCAACTAACCCGCGGAGCCACCGGTGCCAAAGCGCGCACCGGTGGCTTATGGCGTTTAGAAAGGCTCATCAACCATGAACGATTCTGCTCTTAAGAGCTTCTGCACCTGGGCCCGTACGGAGCTCATCAAAGGCGTGGAGGCGCAGATGGTGCGCTACGGCATCACCGAACCTGCACCCGCGCCCGTTGGGTCCGAGACCGTTAGCGGCCTGCCCCTAAGTCCGGCTGAGATTGAGCAACGCGACGAACTGCTGCGCATGCAGGCAGAGGTGGGTCACGAGGCGCTGCGCGACCGTGCGGCCTACACCTGGTTCAACCGCATCGTGGCCATTCGCTTCATGGATGCACGCGGATGGCTTCCCAGCCGCATGCGCATGCTAAGTCGTGCGGACGGCAGCCATGGCAGCGAGGCCGTGGAGAACGCACTGGACGTAGAGATAGCGACGGCCGATACCGATCGCATAGCCGAGCTCAAGATGGCGGGCTTGGATGAACCGCTGTGGCGCTATCTGTTTGTTGCTCAGTGCGAGGAGCTTGCCGATTGCCTGCCGGGTGTCTTTGAGCGCGTGGGCGGAGCCATGGAGCTGCTGTTGCCCCAGGGCCTCATGATGTCCGACGGCGTGGTGGGCAAGCTCAATGCCGTCCTCACTGACGAGGACTGGCGCAAGGGCGTGACCGTTCTGGGCTGGATGTATCAGTACTACAACGCTGACGTTAAAGACGAGTTCTTCAAGTCCAAGCGCAAGGCAGCGGCGGCGGACATCGCGCCCGCCACGCAGCTCTTCACCCCCGAGTGGATCGTGCGTTACATGGTCGAGAACTCGCTCGGCCGTCTGTGGATGCTCAATAACCCGGGGAGTTCGCTGCGCGAGCGCATGGAATATTACATCGAGCCCGATGCTGGACACGAGGACTTCATACGCATCTCGAGCCCCGAGGAGATAACCCTCTGTGACCCCGCATGCGGCTCGGGCCATATCCTGGTCTATGCGTTCGAATTGCTCTTCCATATGTACGAGGAGCGCGGCTATCGTGAGCGCGAAATTCCCGAGCTCATTCTTACTGAAAACCTCGCTGGCATGGAGATCGATCCCCGTGCAGCGCAGATCGCGGAACTGGCGCTTGCCATGTGCGCCCGCGAGCACGATCGTCGCTTTTTCAAGCGCGCCGTGCGCGCCGACGTTACCGTGCTCTCGAGCATCCCGCTGGGAGAGGACGAGCTCCCGGGCAACAAGAAGCTCGCCGAGGAGCTGAGCCATTTGGGCGAGATCGGTTCGCTGCTCAATCCTTCAGAGGACGAGATCGACGAGCTCAAGGCTGCCGCCGCGAGTTGTTCCGATGACCATTTTGCCGCTACGGCCAAAACTAAGCTCGAAAGCGCTGCCGCCATCTGCGAGAAGCTGTCCCGTCGTTTTACCTGCACCGTTGCGAATCCTCCGTATATGGGCAGCAGCAGCTTTAATCCATTCATGAGCAAGTGGGTCAAGAGAAACTATCCCGACGTGAAGAGTGACCTGTTCTCTTCGTTCATCGTGCGCATTATGGACTTTGCTGGCGAGCACGGCGAAGTCGGAATGATGACTCCATTTGTTTGGATGTTTATCGGTAGCTACGAGAAGCTTCGAAATAGGCTTATCGATGACAAGACCCTAACCACGCTCATTCAGCTCGAGTATTCTGGCTTTGCAGGGGCAACCGTGCCCATCTGCACGTTTACCTATCACAATTCGCATATCGATGGTTATAAAGGCGGATACGTTCGTCTTGCCGATTTTACTGGCCCCGCGGTTCAGGCTCCCAAGGCGCTGGAGGCCATCCAAAACCCCGACTGTGGCTGGTTCTACCGCCGCAACGCCGACACCTTCAAACAAATCCCCGGCACTCCCATAGCCTACTGGGCCAGCGATGCTCTTGTTGAATCGTTCACAAAAGGAAAGAGGCTCGATGCCATTGCTACTCCGCGACAGGGCTTGGCGACGAGCGATAATGGCCGCTTTTTGAGGAAATGGTGGGAAGTGGTGCCTTCCAACACATCGCGAGATTGCAGTGGCAGGCCCGAGGCAAAGCAAAGTGGTTCCCGTTGGTTTCCGATTATTCGGGGCGGCTCCTATCGAAAGTGGTGGGGTGACTACGATGAGGTGGTTAATTGGTTTGATGACGGTCGGGAGATGAAGGAAGCAATTCTGTCCAAGTATACCTATCTCTCTACACCTGATTTTGTGATCAAGAACCAGAACGACTATTTCAAGCCCGCAGTTTCCTGGTCTAAAATTTCTTCCAGCCTCGCCTCCTTTAGGTTTGCACCTCGAGGGATGCTTTTTGAGGTAGCTGGAGCATGTCTTTTTGCGGAGCCGAACGAGCTTCGATACATCCAGGCTTTCTGCAACTGTTCCATTGCCGAAATTGATTTGGCGTTTATGTCGCCGACTCTAAACTTTGAGGTAGGCCAAATCGGTCAGTTACCGATCATCCAAGATAAGGCCGCCGAACCGACTGTTTGTTCACTCGTTGAAGACTCTCGCTCAATTTCAAAGGCTGACTATGACTCGTTTGAAACTTCTTGGGATTTCAAGCGTCATCCTTTAATTTAGCTGTCTTGTTAGGACTCACCTATCTTTAACAAAAGAACGTCATTGGATAGATTGGATTGAAATTAAATATGTCTGAAAAAAAGAAAGATGACAAGAAAAGAAAAGATGAAGGGGCGGGAGCAAAGAAGCCGGTCACGATTCCTGGACCCATAACAAGGTTAACGCAATTTACTTATGAAAAACCGGCGGGTTTACCTGATCGAAAAACCAAGTAGTAAAGGTGACTTTCATGGGCAAAAAGAACAAGCGACATGACGTCGATAAAAGCGCTCTCTCCAAGGAGGGGCAGATTAGCGATTACTTGAGAGACATTGTTCTTTCCTCACTTGAATTTGAAAAAGAGAGGGGGGATAGCTTAAATCGCTACGTTGATAACCTCATGGTTACCATCACGATTCTGTCCGTTGCGTACCTGGCGCCTCTCGACTATATTTCAAATATTCAAGGTCTTGAGGAAGTTTATGGGATTTCAACGAGGCAAATACTGTTTGTCTATTTGATTCTTCTTGGTCTTCTTGGCTGTGCTCTTGTTATAGCTGTCAGTGCAATATTTTTAAGGAGCAATATTGCACTCGCATCTCCTTCTGAACAATTTGATAGGTATTCGACTACTTACAAAGAGGCTTGCGACGAGGGCGGGCAAATTAGGGAACGGGACTTGCTTAAGTCCTACTGCTCTTCCCTAAACATTACCTATCGGGCTTACCTTTTGAAACATAACAACATGTGGAAGCGATTGAAAATATCAACTGGCCTGACTGTTCTGTCATTAATCATGGCATTCGTTTTTCTGTCCCATCTTTTTTTGACTTTATTGTAGTTGTCGTCTCTCACTTATGGGATTTATTGATAGCCAGACTTGTCCTGAAGATATCGGTCGAGCATCGGAAGGCTTTCGCTGTTTTTCAGCTCACGAGTCTTGGTGTTTATTGATTGATGGAATGGGCTCGGGTTTTCTAACTTCTACTGTATTGATAAATTGAAAGGTCTGTAGTTATGGCCACTTTGCTTCAAGATAAATACGAGGCTCGCAAGGCCGAGGTCAATGCTCGCTTTGAGCAACTTCGCGCTAACGAGGAAGAGCTCAACCGAATCTTTGCCAAGATCTACAACATGGAGGGCGAAGTGCCCATCGAGGTCGAGGACAAGTACGTTTCGGTGGCGCGCATCTTTGACACCGCCGACGAGATTCCCGAGAGCTATAAGGGCAACAAACACGTGCGTACCAAGCGCGACGAGATCACCTCGCTCATAAGCTATGCCGTGGGCTGCATGTTTGGCCGCTATTCGCTGGACGTGGACGGTCTGGTCCTGGCCGACCAGGGCGCCACGGTCTCTGACTATCTGGCCAAGATGCCCGATCCCGATCACGTGACCTTTATGCCCGATGGCGACAACGTGTTGCCCATTACCGATGACGAGTACTTTGACGACGACATCGTGCGCTATTTTATTGACTTTGTGCGTACCGTGTACGGCGAGGAGACGCTCGAGCAGAACCTGGCCTTTATTGCCGAGGTGCTCGGCGGCAAGGGCACCTCGCGTGAGGTCATCCGCACCTACTTTTTGAAGGACTTCTTTAAGGACCACTGTCAGACCTACAAGAAGCGCCCCATCTACTGGCTGTTCGACAGCGGCAAAAAGAACGGCTTCAAGTGCCTTGTTTACATGCATCGCTATCAGCCCGACCTGTTGGCTCGCATCCGAACCGACTATGTGCATGAGCAGCAGGAGCGCTATCGCTCGCAGATCGGCTATGCCAACGATGCCCTTGCCAGTGCTGAGCGTGGTGAGCGCGTGCGCTTGGATAAGCGTGTCAAAAAGCTCAATGACCAGCTTAAAGAGACCATCGGCTACGAGGAGAAGTTGCACCACTTGGCAGACCAGATGATTAAGATCGACCTGGATGACGGCGTCAAGGTCAACTACGCCAAGTTTCAGGATGTACTGGCAAAGATCAAGTAAATGCAGATACGGTAAGGATATTCATGCCCAAGATCGATGTAGAAGAACAGCTTAAGCTGCGGTTTTTGCAGCCGTTGTCCGCATGCGCGCCGCGCCGTGTGGTGGTTTGGCACGATGCGGACGGCGAGTTTGCTCCTGAGTTTGAGCGATTGGCTGCCGAGGGTTTCGACGGCGTGGGGGCCGATGCCGGCGTAATGCCTGCTCACGGTGACTTTGAGCGTCCGGTGCGGTTTGTTGAGGCCTGCGAGGGCCGCATGTTTGCCGTCAAGAAGCTCATCAACCGCGATGACCTTGCGAACGATATCTTGCTGTATCGCCGTTGCCCGCGCGGCAGGCTTGAGGGCGATTGGCTTGCCGATGTTGAGCTGTATGCCGATCAGTTCCAGGCTGACTATCTTTCGCTTTTAGCTGATCAGCTGGGCATCGAGAATATCGACGCCGTGCGCGAGAGCCTGCGCGAGCACAAGACCTTCTTTGATGCCAAGACCCGCTGTGCTAAGTTTGCCGCGTGCGTTCCGCACGTCGCGGGCGCATCCGATATCGAGCTTGGAATCCTTACGGTGATCTTTGGCGGCAAGGAGCCGGGCGACGCGCGGCCCGCGTTTGTGCTGCGCGGCTGCATGGCCACACTGCTGCACGAGGGCCCCGAGGCGCTGGCTGCGCTGGTGGATAAGTACAGCTTGCGCGACGTCCTCTCTGCCTTTATGCTGCGCTGCTATGGGTTTGATGGGCCGCTGTACGAGCGCGACTCACTGCTTATGCTTGCATCCCATGTGCTCCTTACGGCGGCATCCACCGCGCTTCCCGAGGGGGCGCTCAAGGGACTCGAAAGCTATGTGGCTCCCGCCTACGGCCCCTATTGTCTTGAGGCGGTGCGTACGTGGGACCAGGCCGCCGATGTCCAGGCATCGAGCGAGGACCTATTTGAGATCTGCCGTTTGGTAGAGGATGCCCGTGGACTCTTTGCGCGGTTCGAGACCCTGCCAATCGATGCGTTGGTCTCGCTTGACGTGTTCCCGTGCGTCAACGAGGCTGTGCTCTCACAGTTGTTCAGCTCGTTTGCTCAGGGTGCGGACCGTGTTGAGAGTGCGCGCACATTTGCTGCGCGCCGTTGCGACCTAAGCTGGTACCGTCGTGTTGAGAGCTACTTTGACTTGCTTGCCGCTGTGGCCGATATGTGCGCGTTTAGGCAGGCACACGCGGGCGGGTTCCATCTGGCGCAACCCCAGCAGGTGTGGGATGCCTATACGTCCGATTGGTATTCCATGGATGCTGCCTATCGCCATATGTGCACCGCGTATTTGCGGGCGCGCTCTGTCGAGTGCGATGTGCTCGAGGAGCCTGCCCGAGCCGTGGTGGACTGGGCGGAGAATCTCTACAGCAACTGGTTTTTGGCCGATGCCAATGCCTGCTGGACATCCGCTGCGCAAGGGGAGTGGGCCGATTGCGGCTACATCGATGGCCCTGCACGGCAGGATGAATTCTACTGGCATGTGCTGCCCACCTTTGTGGGGTCTGCCAAAACGACGGTCGTTATCGTAAGCGACGCGCTGCGCTATGAGGTGGCCCGTGATGTCGCGGCGCTTCTCGAGCGCGAGCGCGGCGGCAACGTCAGGGTTTCTAGCATGCAGGCGGTCTTTCCCTCCATCACCGAGGTGGGCATGCCCGCGCTGCTGCCGCACCAAGCGCTTGAACTTGCAGCGGATGGCTCGCTTGTGTTGGCTGACGGCATGCCCACTGCGACGACTCCGCAGCGCGAGGCCGTACTTACCCACGTTGAGCCCACGGCCCGCGCTTTGCGCTCGAGCGCATACCTCAACATGGCGGGAACCGAGCGCAAGGCACTGCTCAAGGACTCCAAGCTCGTTTTTCTCTACCACAACAAGATCGATGCTACGGGCGAGAAGGCCGCTACGCAGGATGACGTCTTCGATGCCTGTGCGGACACCGTGGAGGAACTTGCTGCGTTGGCGCGTCGCGTGTGCACCGACGCCCCGGGCGCGCGTGTTGTTATAACGGCGGACCACGGCTTTATCTACACGCGTCGGGAGCTCAGCGAGTGCCAGATGCTCGGCAAGCCAGACCTTCCCTTCCTTGACGCTCCTGTCATGCACGGCAAGCGTCATCTGGTGGTGCCCAACGAGGCCGTGGCCAAGCTTTCGGAAGAGGCATGCGGGGTGTTTGTTAATGTTGGCATGGGACGTTTGGGTGCCGGTTTTGAGGGATTTGCCCCGCGCGAGAACGTGCACTTCAAGCGTCCCGGCGGCACTAACAACTACGTCCACGGCGGCATGAGCCTGCAGGAGCTCTGCGTGCCCGTTATCGGTTTTTGGCGTGCGCGCTCGGGTTCCAAGGACTTTGTCGACACGCGCGCGGCGACGCTGCGCGTGCTAAGCGAGGGACGCCGAGTGACCAACTCGCTCTTCTCGGTCAACTTGATCCAGGAAGAACCTGCCCAAGGTAAGGTCTTGCCGTGCGAGTACGAGCTGGTGTTTACCGATGCAAGTGGCAACGAGGTGAGCGATACGGTCAAGGCGCATGCCAACAAGACTTCTGTTAACTCGCAGGAGCGCGTGGTGCATGCCAAGTTTGCGTTGCATGCAGCGGATGGATTCTCGGCCAAGGGTCCGTACTATCTGGTCTGCCGCGAGCGCGAGACGGGCAAGATCGTTTGGCGCGAGACGTACACCATCGCTGTTTCGTTTGCCCCTGTTGCTGACTTTGGTTTTTAGGAGTGTGCCCTATGTTTGATAGCCATGACGACGATCTGTGGGAAGTTCCCTCGATTGATGTGAATGCGCCCGTGCAGGCTGCTGTGCCTGTAGGGGAAGCCGTGCCTGCCCCGGAGGCTGAGACTGTCGAGCCTGCCTCGGAGGCTGAGGCTGCTGCGGAGGCCGTGGCTTCCACGCTTGTCCCGGAGCCGACGGAGACCGCTGCGCCCGCTGAGGCCGAGGTGCCCGTCGAGGACGAGTCCTCGACCGATGGCTATGCCCAGGCCGCGGCCGAGGCTCCCGAGGACGACGGTTACGACATGGATGTGCTGGACGGTAAGCTGCTCGAGCACTTTGGCGGCAAGATCGTGCGCAAGGACCTGACGGCCCTTATGAAGCGCGGCGCCAACGTGCCCACCTTTGTGCTGGAGTACCTGCTGGGCATGTACTGCTCAACCGACGACGAGGACGCCGTGGCGGAGGGCCTGGGGCGCATCCGCAAGATCCTCACCGATAACTACGTGCGTCCCGACGAGTCCGAGCGCATTAAGTCCAAGATTCGCGAGCTGGGTCGCTTTACCATCATCGATAAGGTGACGGCCAAGCTCGACGAGTACAAAGACATCTACGTGGCGTCGTTTGCCAACCTGACCATTGAGCCGTTTGTGATGCCGGCCGAGTACGTGCGCGACTATTCCAAGATTCTCCAGGGTGGTATTTGGTGCATTATGAGCATCGAGTATCGTCGTCCCATGGAAGAGGAAGACGAGTTTGGCATGGAAGTCTTTGGCGACGATGCGCCGCGCCGCTCCAAGGCTAAGCGCAAAAAGCGCGGGCCCGAGGACTCTCCGTTTAGCGTGGCGTCGCTCACGCCCATCCAGATGCCCAACCTGGACCTGGACGCCATGATCGAGGAGCGTCAGTATTTCTCGCGCGACGAGTGGCTCAACATGCTGCTGCGCTCTGCCGGCTATGAGCCCAGCGAGCTTTCGGAGAAGGAGCGCCTGCACTTTATCGAGCGCATGGTGCCGCTGATCGAGCGCAACTACAATCTGTGCGAGCTTGGTCCTCGCGGCACCGGCAAGAGCCATATCTACAAAGAGGTTTCGCCCTACGCCATTTTGCTTTCGGGCGGGCAGACCACCACGGCCAACCTGTTCGGCCGTATGAACTCCATGCGCGCCGATCGCGTGGGCTTGGTGGGTCATTGGGATTGCGTGACGTTCGACGAGGTCGCCGGCATGCGCTTTAAGGACACCAACGCCGTACAGATCATGAAGGACTATATGGCGAGTGGCAGCTACGCGCGCGGCCGCGACCAGATTAACGCCGATGCCTCCATGGTTTTTGAGGGCAACATCAACGACACCGTGCAAAACGTCCTTAAGACCACGCACCTGTTTGATCCGTTCCCGCCGGAGTTTAACAACGATTCGGCCTTCTTCGACCGTATCCACTATTACCTGCCGGGCTGGGAGATTCCCAAGATGCGTTCGAGCCTGCTGACCGGGCATTACGGCTTAATCACCGACTGCCTGTCGGAGTTTTGCAAGGAGATGCGCCGCAAGGACTTTACGCATCATATCGACCGCTACTTCCGCTTTAACAGCGACTTTAACAAGCGTGACGAGATCGCCGTGCGCAAGTCCTTTAGCGGCCTGGCCAAGCTGCTGTTCCCCGACGAGGCTATGGACAAGGACGACGTTCGCTGGCTGCTGGACTACGCCATCGAGGGCCGCCGCCGTGTAAAGGAACAGCTCAAGATTATGGCGGGCGTCGAGTTTATCGACGTCAACCTGGGCTATATGGATGCCGACAATCCGCAGGACGTGCACGTGGTGCGCGTGCCCGAGCAGTCCGAGGATACGCTGATTCCCGACGGGCCGCTGTTGTCCGGCCACGTGTTTGGTGTGGGCAGGTCGCAGGGCGGCGAGGTTGCCGTGTACAAGCTGGAGAACAAGGCCGTTGCCGGCGAGTGCAAGTTTAAGCACGAGGGCGTTGCCTTTAATAAGCCGGTGCGCGATACGCTGGAAGCCGCGTTTGACAACTTTGTGAACCTGGCGAACCGTGTGGCGCCGGGCATGCACATTGGCTCCAAGGATTATTTGCTGTTCTACAACGACCTGCAGAGCAAGGGCCTGTCCGAGGAAGTTTCGCTCGCCGAGTTTGTGGGACTTTGCTCTGCGGCATGCAATCGCCCGGTGATGCCCGCGCTGGCGATTCCGGGAATCTTGCGCATGTCGGGTTCTATGGACGAGATCCGTGGGCTCGAGGACATTATGCGCGTGGCCAAAAACGCCGGCGCCAAGCGCGTGATTTTGCCGCTGAGCGCTATCGCGGGCCTGCAGAGCGTTTCCTCCGAGATTATTTCGGGACTGAGTCCGGTGTTCTACATGGATGGTGACCCGGTTGATGCTGCGAAGAAGGCGTTGGATCTATAGGGATGCGAGCGCGCGGGCTTGCGTGCGCGAGGTGTTTGATGCGCACGTGAGCCCGCGGGCATGTTGGCGCGCTGCGCGTGAGGAGGCCTTGCCATGGCGGAAGAACGTTCTGTTAGCGAGCTGCTCGATGAGCTCTTTGGCTTTGAGTCGGTAGCCAAGCGTCAGACGGCGCTTGAGCAGTGCGATCGCGGGGAGTTATTGCGCAAGGCGCGCTCCCGCGAGCTGCTGGGCGTGATCGGGGGCGTCGAGGCTGCCGAGCGTGCTGCGCGTGAGTCTGCCGTGCGGGCCGTTGACGGGTATGTACGCCGCGTTGAATTTGATTCTCTTGCGCGCGCTCGCAAACAGGTAGGCGTTGTGGGCCCGTTGCAGATGGAGCGGCGCTACGCTGCCTTTTTGCGTATGGAGGACAAGGCCGAGCTGTTGGCCCGCTTGGAGCAGACGCTTGCGTTTATCGAGGTAAAGCTGCGTGCCAATACGGCGGACAGGGTTCGTGCGGCATACGATGCTGCGGGGGCTTTGGTGTTGCAGGGCGCGGCGCGTCTGAGTGACGTGCGCGTTGTGGATGCCGCACCCTTGGATGCCAATCTGCTATGCACGCAGTTGGAGCAACTGCGTTGTGCCGCCGACGCAACGGACCTTGCCGGCATGATCACGGCGACGTTTGAGTCCGAGCTGAGTGCGACCGGCCCGCAGGGTGTTGACGCGTTTGCGAGCGATGTGGCTGGCGATGTGGCGCTGGAGCGCGAGCTTACTAATGTGCGCGGTGCTGCGCAGCGAGCGCGCTTGGCAGCCCAAGCGTATCGGGCCGAACGCGCTGCCCGCGTTGCAGGGAGCACGGTGGAGCCGGTATCGTTGCCGGAGTCTGCTCGCGTTGCGTGCGGGACGGGGTGCGATGCCGTAGAGCTTTCCGAGTTGCTCGCTCAGGTAAAGAAGTCGTTTGAGACCTATAGGCGCGTTGTTGCCGACGGCGGGTTGTTCTGTGCCTTTGGTGCCGGTTCGCCGCATGGGATTTGCCGCGGCAGTAGCTATTTCGACTACGATGATCGGTTTGACGAAGACGTGTTGGTGGGCGAGTACGACGGTGCTACCAGGCACAATGTTCGGCGCGAAGTTGCGATTCCCGAGCTTGTGGACGAGGCTTCGGCCGACGGCGGCGACTCGCTCGAGGTTGCCGTGGCGCGCATGCGTGAGTTTAACGGACGGCGCTACGATGGTGTGCTGGACGAGGATCCTGCGCGCCATGTGAATGCGTTTTGGTATGGACTCAAAAAGCTCAGCCAGTATTGCGAGGCCGCTGTGCGTGTGGATGAGCGCGCTTGGGATTGCTTTATCGATAAGGTTCAGTTTGCCTATGACGAGCCCGCGGGGCGCTTGGCCACGCAGATGGACGACAAACAGGTTGCGGCTTTCGTTGCAGCCGTGAATGTGCTCGGCGCTGCTGAGTAGGGGCCTGATCCGGTAGGGGGTTTCACCATGAAGATCGATGTTGATGTTGACCAGCTGCGCGAGAGTTTACTCGACCGTGCGGGGAGTGCAGCCGGCGTGGGCTTTCCAGTCGCTATGCTCGACGTAGTGGATATCGAGGATGAGTCGCCCCAAGAGCTCCTGACCCGTGCTGAACGCGAAGGCCTCGACCTCCGCGACTTTGCCGTCGACGATGACGCTGAATGATGGCCATCTTTGTTATTGACGAACATATGTTTGTATTTTATACTCATGCTTGAACATACGTCCAACTTCATGGTATAAACTAGGTGGTCATCTCTTAAGAGAGGGCTTCCAAGTGCCGGGGACGTTTTCCCCGGCTTTTTTATTAAGGATTGCCCATGCGAGAGCTGAGTATCTTTATTGATGAATCTGGAAGCGATGATCTTCGTGAAAGATACTATCTTGTGGCCTTTGTTTTTCATGAACAAGATATTCCCATCGCTGAGGGAATAGAGAAATATGAAAGGGCGGTAGCCGAAAGCGGATTGCCGCTTCTTCCGTTCCATGCTTCTCCTCTCATGAATGGAAAAGATCAGTTCAAGGACTTGGGCATCAGCGAGAGAAAAAGGCTGTTCTCACTATTTCGAGTTATGTTTCGACATTTGCCCATCTCGTACAAGGTGTTTGTATTCAAGACGCATCGGTACCGAACTCTTAAACAGATTGCTGATGCGATGCGGCGTGAAATCATCGATTTCATATTCGACAATTTGAGTTGGTTTCAGCAGTTTGATGCTGTAAAGATTTACTACGACGGAGGACAGGGTTCGGTTTCGAGTGCGCTTCACAAGGCAATCGATTACGCTTTGGCTAAAAATGCAGTTATCTATAAGCCGACAACTTCATCGGATTACTATTTGGCTCAGGCCGCGGACTATGTCTGTACCATTGAGTTCACGAGTCTGAAATATCAGGCAAATAAGCAGACTAATACTGACCAGAAGTTTTTTGGTGGTAGTACTGCGTTTAAAAAAGGCTTACTAAAAGAAGTTAGAAAGAAGGCCGTCCCAAATTAGCTGCCCTGTGGCCGCTACGACGCCAGCGTGGCGATGACGGCTTCGTCGCCGGCGTATATGAGGGTGTTGCCATCGGGGATGATCGTCTGGCCTTCGCGCTTGAGCATCACCACAATAAACGGATGCTTGCCTTGCGGCACATCGCGCAGGCGCTGGCCGGCCAGGCGACCGTGGGGGGTCACGGTGACCTCGCGCAGCGTAACCTCGGCACGCTCTTCAAACGTCGGGGCGGCCATAACCAGAAGGTCGCCTTCCTCGATCACGGTATCGCCGTTGGGCAGCACGGGGTGCGCGCCGTCGCGCAGCACCAGAACCACAAGCATGTCCGTCGCACTGCCAATGTCGGCGAGCGAACGTCCGGCAAACGGATGTCCAGCTCCCATCTTGAGCTTGACGAACGACATGCCGTCCTCGTCGCGGTAATCGTTAAAGGTGCGGCGCACGTCGCCTTCCGCGTCGATCATATCGAGTTTCTTCGCCACTGCTGGCAGCAGCGAGCCCTGCACCACAATGCTTGACACGGCAATCACAAACACCAGGTCAAACAGGTCGTGACCACCGGGAACACCGGTTACCACGGCAAAGAGACTAAATACGACCGAAGCCGCGCCGCGCAGACCCGCCCAGCTTACGAGCGCAACCTGGCGAGGGTTGGTCTTAAAGGGCACCAGCAGCAGGCCCACGGCGATGGGGCGGCTCACGAAGAGCATAAACGCCATGAGCGCCAGGCCGGGTAGCAGCATTTGCGGCAGGCGCGCGGGCGTGACGAGTAGGCCCAGCAAAAAGAAGATGGTCATCTCGGCCATCTCGGTGAGGGTGTCAAAGAAGTGCGCCAGCTCGACCTTGCCGGTGATGTCGCTCGCGCCCAGCACAATGCCGGCCAGGTACACGGCCAAAAAGCCGTTGCCGCCCAGGTAGCTCGGCAGCGCGTAGGCGACGATTGCCACGGCGAACAAAAAGATGGTCTGCGCGCCCTCGGCTGTTGCGCGTGCGCGTTCAATCAGGTGGCCCGCCGCCCAGCCGATGGCAAGGCCCAGGCCCACGCCCAGGATAATCTGCTTGGCCAGCAGTGTGGGAATGTTGATGTCGCCGCCGGCTGCGAGTGTGGCGAGCACGGCGGTGAGCATGTAGGCGACGGGGTCGTTGGAGCCCGATTCGACCTCGAGCAGCGAGTCGGTGCCGCCCCTCAGCGAAAGGCTGTGCTCGCGCAGAACGCTAAAGACGCTGGCCGCGTCGGTGGACGCCACAACCGATCCCAGCAGCAGGCCGCCGATCCAGTCGAAGCCCAGTACAAAGTGCGCGAACACGCCGGTAATGCCGGCAGTGATGACGACGCCGAGCGTGCTCAGCAGCACCGCAGGCGCGGCGACGGGCTTGGCACGGTCGATGTTGGTGTTAAAACCGCCGTAGAACATGATGAACAGCAGCGCCGTGCTGCAGACGGTTTCGGTGAGCGCGTAGTCGCTAAAGTCGATGTGAGCCGGGCCGTTGACGCCCAACAGCATGCCGAGCGCGATAAAGATGAGCAGGGTGGGGAAGGGGAGTTTTTTGCCGACGGGCTTGATGGTCAGGCACAGAATAATAACGAGGCCGATAAAGAGAAGGATCTGGTTCATGGATGGTGTCCGCTCCTGGGTGGTTGGCGTGGCACGGTCAGTTGTCTGCGGTTATTTGTACCCAAAGATGGTGGGTTTATGGGGTTGGATTGCGGGCGTGCGCGATATCGTCATAGACGGCTGCCGTCTTTGCCTCTGCTTGGAAACCCTTTCCAGCTTTATTGCAACGGAGTACAATGGGTAACGTTTAAGTTCAACTTGAAGTTTTAGTTGCGGCGCCGGGCTTCGGCCGCAATGCAAGGAGAGGCGTACCATGGCGATCTATGTGACATCTGATGCTCACGGGCACGTGCGTGCGCTTGACGAGGCCCTGTCTAAGATCTCGTTGACGTCCGACGACACGCTGTACGTGCTGGGCGACATGATCGATCGCGGGCCCGATCCGGTCGGCGTTATTAAGCTCGTGCGCTCGCTGCCCAACGCCCGCGTGCTCAAGGGTAATCACGAGCAGATCATGCTCGATGCCATCATTGGCCAGGATCCGCTCGATGCCGAGACCTGGGATATCAACGGTGGCTGGACGACGCGCGAGCAGCTCAACGACATGGAATTTGAGGCATACGAGGAGCTCGTGCGATGGATGGCCGCGCTGCCGCTCTACGCGGTGGCCGAGACCGAGGAGCGCCCGTATCTGCTGGTACATGCTGGAATCGAGATGAAGGCGGCGCGCGCGTTTTTGCTTGAGCATGGCGTCGATTGTGCCGATGGCGTCGGAGCGGTGGGTGCCGATCGCGAGCTGCTGCAGCAGATGCTCGCGGTGCAGTCGTCCGATGACCTGCTGTGGATTCGTCACGGCTATTGGGATGCGCCGACGGGACTGCTTTCTGCCGAGGGCGAGGGCCCGGTCGTGGTGAGCGGCCACACGCCCACGGTGTCGCTTGGGCGCTATTGCGTGGTGGATGGCCTGGCGGGGCTCGATGAGGAATCGGGCCGGGGGCGTTTTGTGCGCCTGGGCGGCGAGGATACCGCCGGCGTGCCCGATCGCATCGATATCGACTGCGCCGCCGCCACCGGCTCCGAGTTCGGCCGCGTCGGCATCCTGCGCCTGGATGACGGGGCCGAGTTCTATGCGAACATCAACCCGGGCGAATAATCGGTGCAAAGGGTAGCTAATTTGGGACGGGGCTTTTTTGACTACTTTCGAAGAGTAGCGCCTTCTTGCTCGGTAAGCGCTAGAAATGAGGAGCGTCTGCGTCCTCGGCAGCGCGAAAATGCTCGAAAAACCGTCGCAACGGAGTCAAACGACGTCGCGACGGTTCTTTTTTGGCTGCCCGCTGGCTAAGTGAGTAGGCTTTTTTGGAAATGCCGAGCAGCCGGCAAATTTGCCTCAACAAAACCGCAGGTCATTGACTTGTGTTTTGCCGGTGTGGTCAGGGATTCGGCAAAAGTCTACTCACTTAGTTTTGCGTGATGCATATTGTCCGCAACGAGACCCCAGCCGGGGTGATTCCATCGCAAATTCCGGTGACCGGGGGCAGCTAATTAGGCGCCGTATGGGTTGCGGTCGCGTTCGATGCGTTGGCGGATGTGGGCGTACTCGATAATCAGTAGCACCAGGAGTAGGGCCATGATGGCTAGGTAGCTCACCACAGCGCCCATCAGACCCAGCAGCTTAATCAGGATCACCGGCACCACCACGCTTACGGCGAAGCAGATCAGGTAGATCTTGGTGACATCGCCGGCGTGGCGCAACACCGTGATAATGGCATAGATAAAGTCGATTGCCGCGGTGACGCCGCCGGCGACAACCATTAGCAGTGCAAGCGTGCGGTAGCGCTCAAAGTTGAGGCCGTACATAAAGCTCATGAGGGGAATGCCGGGGCCTGCCATAAATGCGGCGCACGCTCCAGTAATGACTACGATCAGTGCCATAACGGCAACAATAATCAGATCAAAGCGGCGACGCTTGCGCGGATTCGCCCAAATGCTCGACAGACGTAGGAGCTGCGGTTTATAGATAAATCCAATGCTCAACAAAATGGCCTGCGCCGGAAAAAACAGTGCATTAAAGTACAGCTGATATTTGTATGCCAGCGTGCCCTCCATCACAAACTTGGGCATGCTCTCGATAAGGTTGAACAGGAACAGCGCACCAAAGAGCGGGGCGCACTGGACAAACAGGTGGCCAGCCTCGCGCAGACTCATGCGGCGTGATTTTTCGGTTTCGAGCAGGGCGAGCGGGGCGGTGACCAGTACGAGCGAGGCAATCGCGGCGATGCCCATGGCCATGGCCGCGATGGGCATGCTGCGCGTGAGGAACAGTGCCACGCTAAAGACCGCGATGACGCCGGCGGAACGCAGCGTTTGGCTCATGCCTGCCAAATAGAGCTTGTCGGCCTGCTGCAGGCGGCCCTCGTACACGTCGGCAATGCCGTCGATCACCTTATACAGGTAGACGCCCAGGCCGATTGTGGCCATCTGCGCATCGTAGCCGCGGGCGCTGCTGTATACCAGGCCGCATGCCAGCGCGAGCGCTCCGCAGATCCAGCGGTTGAGCTGGTAAGAGGCAAAGGACGTCTTTTCGTCGATGTCCGAGACCTGGAAATTGCGCACGCCGTAGTTGCACGCGATCATGATGAGCGTGCCGGTGACAAAGGCGATGGAGAATTTGCCAGCCTCCTCGGCGCCCACGAGCTGTGTGGACACGATGGTGAGCAACGGAAACGCCATGCCCCATACGGCGGTGCCCAGGGTATTCCAAAGGTAGTCGCGACGGGTGGCGTGATCTTCGTACTCGGCTTCTTGCGTGGAGAAGCCGCCGCCGTAGACGGCTCCGAGCAGGCGGTTCCACCAGGCATTGACCATGCGGTGGATGGGGCCGGGCTGGCGATCGCGCTCGCGGCGACGGCGTGTGGCCTGGCTGCTGTCGGGACCGCCGGCGTTACGCTGGCTTAGCTCTTGGATTCGTGCGAGCTCCTCGGCGGTGTGCGATGCGGGGAACAGGCCGTTCTCGATGCGTCCGCCCTGCCCGTGCGCCCCGTCCGATACGGTGGGGTCGGCGACGCCATTGTGGCGGGCGATGGCGCGGCGAATGCTATCGATGGGCGTGATGCTCAAAGCGGAGTCCTTTCTATTGCTGCGCTCTAGTATAGACGCGACGGTGTTCGTTCGTGTTTTTGAACAGGTTGTTCGATAATTTCGGCGGCGCCATTCAGTAGCCGGCACTCGGGGACGTTCCTTATGTGCCGGCACTTTAGGAACGTCCCCGAGTGCCGGCATCCGGGGACGCTCCTTGGTTGTTGCCTGTTCAAGAGTGTCCCTAACGATTAGTCGTTTAAAAACGTCCCCAATGACTAGGCCGCTTGCCTGCGATTTTTGACCGTTGGGCGGGCTTGCCGCCCTTGCCGCAAAAACGTTTTTGCATATCGGGTACAACGGGCTTTACGTGAGTAAAGTGCGCGCCTCGTCCACGTGTCGCGCTTTTAAAGGAGGCCCCATGCCAGGTGTTACCCCTGCAGAAGTTCTGTCCAACTTTGGCATTACGCTGGTCGAAGATCCTGCCGAGAACCAGCCCCGCCTGCTGGTCGACCTGCCGGCAGCCGAGCTCGTCGAGCACGCCATCCGTCGCAACGAAGGTCGTATGGCCTCCAACGGCGCGCTGGTGATCGAGACGGGGGAGCGCACTGGCCGCTCGCCTAATGACCGCTTTATCGTTGACACCCCCGATGTTCACGACAAGATTGCCTGGGGTGCCGTCAACCGCCCGCTGTCTGTCGAGAGCTACGAGGCCATCAAGGCCGGCATCGTCGACTATCTCAACGAGCGCGACGTGTTCGTCACTCGCGGTATGGCCGGTGCCGACCGCAACCATACGCGTCGTCTGCTTGTCGCCTGCGAGCGTGCCAGCCAGGCGCTCTTTATTAAGCAGATGCTCGCCCGCCCGCTCGCCCGCGAAATCGCGCGCACCGGCGAGCCGGACTTTTGCGTGCTCGCCGCTCCTGGCTACCAGTGCGATTCCGCCATTAAGGGCCTCAACTCCAGCGCCGCCGTGGTCATCAACTTCCAGGAACGCGTGATTCTGGTCGCCGGCACCGGCTACTCCGGTGAGATCAAAAAGTCGATCTTCAGCGTCATGAACTACCTGCTGCCCGTCGAGGACGACGTGCTGCCCATGCACTGCTCGGCCAGCATGGATCCTGTCACGCACGAGACCGCCGTGTTCTTTGGCCTGTCCGGCACCGGCAAGACCACGCTTTCGGCCAACCCCACGCGGCTGCTGATCGGCGACGACGAGCACGGTTGGTCCGACATGGGCATCTTCAACATCGAGGGTGGCTGCTACGCCAAATGCGAGGGCCTGGACGCGTTCCACGAGCCCGAGATCTTCAACGCCGTCCGCTTTGGTGCCATCTGCGAAAACGTGGTGCTCGACGAGAACCGCAAGCCCAACTACGACGACGTCTCGATCACGCACAACACGCGCGTGGCCTACCCCGTCGAGCATATCCCCAACGCGTGGACCAAGGGCATGGGCACCACTCCAAGCGTCGTGCTCTTCCTGACCTGCGATGCCTTTGGCGTGCTGCCGCCCATCTCGCGCCTGACGGCCGACGCCGCCATGTATCACTTTGTGACGGGCTTTACGGCCAAGATCCCCGGCACCGAGGTCGGCGTCACCGAGCCCACGCCCACGTTCTCTTCGCTGTTTGGCGAGCCGTTTATGCCACTCGACCCCATGGTCTATGCCAAGATGCTCGGTGAGCGCATCGCCGACGGCCGCACGCGTGTGTACCTGGTCAACACCGGCTGGATTGGCGGCGGCTACGGCGTGGGCCATCGCATCGAGCTTGCCTACACGCGCGCCCTGGTGGCCCGCGCCCTCGACGGTACCATCGAGGACAGCGAATTCGTGCATGACGATATCTTTAACGTTGACATCCCCACCACGTGCCACGGCGTGCCCGACGGCATCCTGGTGCCGCGCCAGTACTGGCAGAGCACCGCGCGCTACGACGAGGCGGCGCACAACTTGGCCGTGATGTTCGAGGAGAACTTCGAGAAGAAGTACTCGCACCTGCCCGAGTCCGTGAAGGCCGCCGGTCCGCACGCTCAGGTGCACGCCGACGCCCGTCATCGCGGCCGCGGCCTGCTGGGACTCCGACACTAGCGTTGCTTCAGACCCAAAACCACCATAAAGGGGACAGGCACCTTTGTGGTGGTTTTACTCGCGCGGATGACTCGGGTTACAATACGCCTGACATATTGCCCCCTTCTCCGGATGGGGGCAGCGTAAGCGCTCTTGTGGCGGCACCGTAGGACTTTGAAGGTGGCCGTCGTAAGGGCGCTTTTTGTTTAGGCACCCGGGCTCGGGCGCATGCTATGAAGGGAGAGCACATGAAGAGTTTCGTTGCCGAGGATTCGTTTTGGGAGCTATTTCCGCAGGCGGCTGTCGGTGTTGTGGTCGTAAAGGGCATGAAGCCCGCGGCTCAGATTCCTCAAGAGGACGTTGATGCGATTGCCGCGTTGCTCGACCGCGCCAATATCGATGCGGAGCGTCACCTGACGAGTGATACCATCAGCGAGAATGCGCCGGTTAAGGCATGGCGCGAGGCATATCGCCTATTCAAGACCAAGAAGGGCGCGCGTTGCTCAATTGAGAACCTGCTCAAGCGCGTGCTCAAAGGCAAGCCGGTGGGCCACATTACGCCCGCGGTGGACATCTACAACACGGTGTCGCTGTCCTACGCGCTGCCCGTAGGCGGCGAGGATTTGCACGCGATTGAGGGAGACCTTTGCCTGAAGGTGACCGACGGTGGCGATTCATTTCTGCCGCTTGGCGAGGAGACAGATGACCCGACGCTTCCCGGCGAGCTCGCCTACATCGATGATGCGGGCGCCGTATGCCGCTGCTGGAACTGGCGCGATGGCGTTCGAACGGCGTTGTCCGATGATTCGGCCGATGCTTTCCTGGCGATTGAGTGCGTGGAGCCCGAGCGGATGGGGGATTGCCAGGCCGCGATCGATCGCTTAGCCGAGCTGCTCGAGCGCTATCTGGGAGCGACGGTTGTCGTTAAAACGCTTGTGACCCGCGACAATCCTTGCGTGGGGCTGTAGCGAAGTCTGCGGATCAAACTCGATGCCCCAAACCACCACAAAGGTGCCTGTCCCCTTTGTGGTGGTTTTTATGTTGATGGGTTAACAAATGGGATATTTGGGTACAGGTGTTACCTTGTGCGGCTAAGATGTTTACCCGTAAGCATTATGCAAGCGAAAGGCGGTCGTCTCCCATGCAGCAGAACGACGAGACACGTTTCGAGGACTTTGTCGGACTGATCAGCGGGCTCTACAAGGAGATCCAGCGTATCAAGACGTCCGAAGGCGCAAGGCTGGGCCTCAAGGGCTCCGACGTTATGTGCCTGTACTATCTTGAGCGCAGCAAGGACGGCCTGACTGGCGCCGACCTCGCCCGCATGGCCGGCGTTACCCGTGCCGCCGTTTCGCGCACACTGGCACATCTGGAGGAGGGCGGCTACGTCGAGGTTGACGACTCGGGTGATGCGGCCGTCAAGTATCGTGCTCCGGTGCGCCTGACTGCCCTGGGCGGCGAGAGCATGAGCGAGGCCGATCGCATCATTCGCGAGGTGCTCGATACCACCGGCAAGGCCATGGGCGTGGAGCAGCGCGAGCAGATGTATGCATCGCTGCGCACGATCCTCAACACCCTGCGCGAGATCTAGAGCCGCGCTGGCGCTAGCTTTCAGCCAAGAACTGCATCGTCCCGTTTGAGCGCGTACGCCGTGCCGGGACATTGCTGTCAAAATTCCCTGCGCGAGACCTGCGCAAGAAAGGATTCGTTATGTCCGTCCGCATTATTACCGATTCCGCCAGCGATATGTCGCCGGCGGAGCACCCCGCTCTGCGTGTTCTGCCGCTGTCCGTCACCTTTGGCACCGATGTGTATATGGATGGCGTCGACATCGATCACCAGCGCTTTTACGAGATGCTTGTGGAGCGCGATGAGCTGCCCAAGACCGGTCAGGTCAACCCGTACGCCTTTTCGCAGGCGATTGCCGAAGCGCGTGAGGCCGGCGATGAGGCCGTGATTATTACCGTGGGCGCCAAGCTCTCGGGCACCAACCAGAGTGCTCGTACGGCACTTGCCGAGGCGCCGGGCGGCGACATGTTCGTCGTGGACAGCAATAACGTGACCTTGGGCGAGCGCGTGCTGGTCGAGTATGCGCTGCGCCTGGTGGACGAGGGCCAGGGCGCGGCTCAGGTTGCGGCGGCTGTCGAGGCCGTGCGCGACCGCGTGGTCGTCATCGGCCTGCTCGAGACGTTGGAGTACCTGGTGCGCGGCGGTCGCCTGTCTGCTGCGGCCGGTGCCGTGGGTACGCTGCTCAACGTAAAGCCCGTGGTGGCTGCCGAGGACGGTCTGATCGTGCAGCTGGGCAAGGCGCGCGGTTCCAAGAACGGACGTAACCTGCTCAACCAGAAGGTCGAAAAGGCGGGCGGCATCGACTTTTCCATGCCGCTGGCGCTCGGCTATACGGGCCTTTCGGATGCGGTGCTCAAGAAGTATATCGAGGACAGCGCGGCACTGTGGGCTGGCCACACCGAGGGCGAACTGCCCGTTCACACCATCGGCGCCACCATCGGCACCCATGTAGGCCCCGGCGCCGTAGCCGTAGCCTTCTTCCAGCCCGTTAACTAGCCCACCTGCCAAAACCACCACAAAGGGGACAGGCACCTTTGTGGTGGTTTATGCTATTCCGGGTGGAAGGGAGCGAGCAATGGCGTCTGAGGGCTTTTTTGAGCGGGTGTACGAGGTGGTCGAGCAGATTCCCGAGGGGATGGTCGCCACGTATGGTCAGGTGGCGCTGCTTGCTGGACGTCCACGAAGTGCGCGGTACGTGGGGTATGCCCTGCATGGCAATCCGCGCCCCGGCGAGATTCCCTGTCACCGCGTGGTGTTTGCCGATGGCCGCATATGCGATGGTTTTGCTTTTGGCGGTCCCGATGCTCAACGTGAGCTTTTGCTAGGGGAGGGTGTGGCGTTTAAGGACGACATGCACGTCGACTTGGCCGCCTGTCGCTGGCCTGCAGGGCTCTAGCGGCTCTGCCGTGGTTAAAACCACCACAAAGGTGCCTGTCCCCTTTGTGGTGGTTCTAGTTTACCTGAGCTAACTTATGGAGAAGCTATGGGGGAACATATTGACGCTACAAAGTAAACCACGGTGAACTATATTGTATTCAGCAACGGAGCAGGCAATAGGCGATGAAAAAGCCTGCCCTGTTGAGTTTGATTCGCATTCCTCCCCTCTGTGCGATTCAACGGTGTACTTCGGGAACGGGCCCGCTGGCAACTGACTGCCGGCGGGCCCGTTCCCGTTTATCGGGGGAGTGCAATGGACGGAGCCGAGCTGGTCGGGCTCCAAAAACGGCGGACGCCGTAGCGCCCGCCCCATAACAATCGAAAGCTCAAGCCAGCAGATCGGTCTAGTACACCATGCCCATGGCGTCCCGAACCTCGGCCAGGGTCTGCTCGGCGATCTCGTTGGCACGACGGTTGCCCTCGTGCAGCACGTCCTTCACATAGTCCAGATCGTTCTCGTAGCGCTGGCGACGCTCGCGGATCGGCGCAAAGTACTCGTTGACGGCCTCGGTCACGTACTTCTTGAGCTGGCCGGAGCCGCCCATGCCAATCTCCTCGGCAATCTCGACCTCGGATCGGCCGGTGCAGATGGCAGCCGTCGAAAGCAGGCCGGACACGCCGGGGCGGTTCTCGGGGTCGAACGTGATCATGCGCTCGGAGTCGGTCTGGCTCTTCTTGATGCGCTTGGCCGTCTCCTCGGCGGTCATCGAGATATTGATGGCGTTGCCGTAGCTCTTGCTCATCTTGCGGCCGTCCAGGCCGGGCAGCAGCGGGGTCTCGGACAGCAGCGCCTCGACCTCGGGGAACACCTTGCCGTAGCGGTTGTTAAAGCGGCGGGCGATGGTGCGGGTGAGCTCGATGTGCGGCAGCTGGTCGCGACCGACCGGCACCACGTTGCCCTTGCAGAACAGGATGTCGCAGGCCTGGTGCACCGGGTAGGTGAGCAGAAGGCCGGTAAGTTCGTGGCCCGAGGCCTCCATCTCGGCCTTGACGGTGGGGTTGCGCGCCAGCTCTGCCTCGGACACCAGCGACAGGAACGGCAGCATGAGCTGGTTGGCAGCGGGCACGGCGGAGTGTGCGTAGATCATGGTCTTGTCGGGGTCGATGCCGCAGGCAAGGTAGTCCATGACCATGTTGTACACGTTGTCCTGGATGTGCTCGGTGGTGTCGCGGTCGGTGATGACCTGGTAGTCGGCAATGAGCACGTTGGTCTTGGCGCCCATGTTCTGCAGCTCGACGCGGCCCTTGAGGGTGCCAAAGTAGTGGCCCAGGTGCAGACGGCCGGTGGGGCGGTCGCCGGTGAGCATGGTGAACTTCTCGGGCGTCTTGGCCAGGCCCTCGCGAATGGCGTTGCTCTTTTGCAGCGCGACTTCGTAGCTGTTCTCGTTTGGCATGATTGCTCCTTACGTATGTTCATGGGTCAAGATGATAACGCGTTTATTGGAGGGGTGGGGCGTAAGTAGGCGAGGGGCGGGAGAGGGGTGGCTTGTGCGATGGGCGCGGCGCGGCCGCGCTTGGCCAACGGTGCCTTGGCACATCCTCGGCAGCTTGCCCTAGAGCTTGTGGTGGCGCTCTTCTTTGCGCTCCTCGGCTGCCTGCTCCTCCTGCTTAAAAGCGGGGTCGTCGGGGGTGACCAGCTCGTCCTCGTGCGTGCGCTTGTTGTAATGGTGGCGCAGCACGGGTTCAAACAGGTGCAGGTGCTTGGCGAAGGCAGCCGAGCCAATGGCGAGCACGGTAAAGATGAGCACGCGCATGGGCACCTCGACCTGGTTAATCGCGGCGGCGCCGGCCGAAAGCATGATGCACCAGGCATAGATGAGCAGCACGGCCTGTTTTTGGTTGTAGCCTTCTTGGATCAGGCGGTGGTGGATGTGGCCCTTGTCGGCCTGCCCGATGCTAATGTGGGCGCGCTTGCGGCGCACAATGGCGCTAAACGTGTCGATGATGGGCACGCCGGCAACGATGAGCGGGATGATAAGCGAGGTGAGCGCGGCAGTGCGGCTCACGTTGAGCAGCGAGATGGAGCCCAGCGCAAAGCCCAGAAGCAGCGACCCCGAGTCGCCCAAGAAGATGCTTGCGGGGTTGAAGTTGTAGCGCAAAAAGGCCAGACAGGCGCCAAAGAGCGCAATGGAGAGCGCGGCGGCGTCGATGCGGCCCGAGAGAACGGCCATCGAAAACATGGTGAACGACGCGATGCCGCAGATGCCCGTGGCCAAGCCGTCGAGGCCGTCGATGAGGTTAATGATGTTGGTGAATGCCACCAGATAGATCACGGTGATGGGGTAGGCGAGCCATCCGAGCATGATCTCGCCGGGGGCAAACGGGTTGACGATGACGCCGATTTTTAGGCCGCCCATGCAGGCGATAAGCGCGGCGAGGACCTGTCCGGCCAGCTTTTGCTTGGGCGTGAGCTGGAAGACGTCGTCGATAGCGCCGGTCGCAAAGATGACGGTAAAGGAGAGCGCCAGCATGGGATAGCTAATGTGAAGGCGCGGGTGCGGTACCAGGACGGGTGGCCAGCCTAGGTACCAGGTGCCTAGGATTTGCACAATGCAGGCAACGACCAGGCCCAAAAACACCGCCGTTCCGCCCAAACGCGGGATGGGCTTGGTGTTGATGCGGCGCTTAGAAGGATAGTCGACGGCATCGAGCTTAATTGCCAAGCGCTTGACCAGGGGCACCGCGAGGAAGGTCGTGATAAAAGCCGCCGCTGCCACGCATAGGTACGGTATGTAGCTCGGGGATGAAGCCATGAATCTAAAAACCGCCAAGCGTCGAAGGAAAAGGTCAGAAGAACGCCATGCGCAAAGGGCATAGCCGAACCATAATACTCGACCAAGGGGGGTGCATGTAATTGCACGCAGCGATAATCACGCGCTTACCAGATATTGGGATGTTGCCGATGGCTTGTCGGGATGCCGGCGGGGATCCATATGGACTGTATGGTGATTTTCGGCAAAAGAAAACCACCCCCCACGTTACGAAAATGAACCCACCTAAAACAGGTGGGTGCCCTCATCGACTGTTCCAGCGTCCTTAACAACGAAGGATACCTGTACTAGGTACGACTGTGTGGGCTCCCTAAATAAACGCGACGGTTCACCCAGTTGCTCCGCGGGGGGCGGAATACCTACATCATAAAGCGGCACTTTATCGATTCCAGTCTTGACATTACAAAAATCGTGTCGGACGATTACGGCGCCTTAGGGACGGAGCCGTCTACGCGGTCTGGCCCTTTACGTTTGAGCTGCTGAATCGTTGTTTTGGAGCATGTTTTTATGCCGACGTCGTTGACCGAACTTTTTTCGCCCGCCTGCCATTTGTGTCCGCGCCGTTGCGGTGCGGCGCGCGATGAGGGCGCGCGCGGCGTATGCGGTGCTAACGACACGCTCAGGGTGGCCCGCGCGGCGCTTCATATGTGGGAGGAGCCGCCTATCTCGGGCGAGGCCGGTTCGGGCACGATCTTCTTTAGCGGTTGCTCGCTTAAATGTATCTACTGCCAGAACCACGAGATCTCGACCGGCAATTTTGGCCTTGAGATTTCGTCTGAGCGTCTGGTCGAGATTATGCTGGAACTGCAGGACCAGGGTGCCAACAACATCAATTTGGTGACGGCGACGCACTATGCGCACCTGTTGCCTGCCGCGATTGCCGCGGCACGGGCGCGCGGGCTGGTCATCCCGATCGTCTACAACACGAGTGGTTACGAGCGTGCGAGTGCCGTGGCGGCGCTGGGCGACCTGGTCGATGTGTGGCTCACCGACTTTAAATATGCCGATGCCGGGCTTGCGCAGTCGCTTTCTCATATTAAGGACTACCCGCGCGTGGCCGTGTCGGGTCTGGCCCAGATGGCGCGCGAGATCGATCGCCGCGGGGGAGAGTTGGTGGACGAGGACGGACTTATGAAGCGCGGTATGATCGTGCGCCACCTGGTGCTTCCGGGGCATGCGGACGATTCGTGTCGCGTACTGGACCTAGTGTGGCAGACGGTGGGCGATGTACCGATCTCGGTCATGAACCAGTACACGCCCAATGCGCTTATGCGCGAGCAGGGCAGCGACTTGGCACGCGCCGTGACGCGCGAGGAGTACGAGCAGGTGCTCGACCATGCCGACGACCTGGGCTTTACGACGATGTTCTGGCAAGAGGGCGGCGCGGTAGACGAGAGCTTCACCCCGGTCTTCGACACCACCGGCGTCCTCACCAGCGCAAAGTAGGGCGTTCGTCGATGATTTTTCTGGGACGGGGATTAAAAAATCATCGAGAGGATCGCCTGTCCGAAAAGTTGTCAAAATACCCGCGCCCCAAAAAGACTGGTTATTGGGCGTTGACAGTTGGCGAGCCGTAGGTAAAATATCAACTTGTCCTGGGGACGTAGCTCAGTTGGGAGAGCGCTGCCGTCGCATGGCAGAGGCCGAGGGTTCGACTCCCTTCGTCTCCACCCTTGGATTTGATAAGCCGCTGACATTGTGTCGGCGGCTTTTTTTAAAAGAAAGGGCTGTACCATGGCCGAGCTTGAGTCCCAACCATTGTCCGACGAGGAGCGCGCTGAGTTGGAAGAGCTCCGCGCCGAGAAGGCCCGCCGCGAGGCTCGTGAAGAGGCCCGTCGCGAGCGTGAGGAGCTGGCTGTCCTGCGTGCCGAGCGTGCGAAGGCCGAGGAGATCGCCGCGAACGCCGCATCCGCATCGGCGCCCGCGCCCGCACCCAAGCCCGCTGCTGCGAAGCCTGCACCTGCCGCGCCCAAACCTCAGCCTAAAAAGGCCGCTCGTCCCAAGTCCGTCGAGCCTAAGCCGAGTCGTGACGAGATGACCTTTGCCCAGCGCATGGTTACCTCCAAGGAGCCTACGGGCGAGAACGAGATCCCTGGCATGGCGCCGGCTCAAAAAATCATCATTGTCCTTGCCCTCATCGCGTTTGTTATCTTTATGGGCTGCACGATCCTGACCAGCATGGGCCTGCTCTAACCGATTTGCATCGGGCGTCATGTCCGCATGCTCTGCTCTCGTCCAACCCTCAAATTCTGCACCACACATCCGAAAGGTCGCCCCATGGCTTTGACCGACATCTCTCATCCCACCGACATCGCAATGCTCACCGATCTGTACGAGCTCACTATGGCCCAGGGCCTGTGGGAGAGCGGCAAGGCCAATGAGCAGGGTTGTTTTACCGCGTTTTACCGCGACCATCCCTTTGGCAGCGCCTATGCCGTCATGTGCGGCACCGCCGAGCTGCCCGAGCTGGTCGAGAATCTGCGTTTTACGCCCGAGGACATCGACTACCTCGCCTCGCTCCAGGCCCCTGCTGGCGGTGCGATGTTCAAGTCTGGATTCCTCGACTACCTGCGCGATTTTCGTGCGCATGTAAACATCGACGCCGTGCCCGAGGGCGAGCTCGTCTTTCCGCGCGAGCCCATGGTGCGCGTCACCGGCCCCGCGCTGGAGTGCCAGCTGCTCGAGACGGCGCTGCTCAACATCGTCGGGTTCCAGACGCTTGTCGCCACCAAGACGGCGCGCGTGGTGCTCGCCGCCGACGGTCGCCCCGTGGCGGAGTTTGGCCTGCGCCGAGCCCAGGGTCCCGATGGCGGCCTGGCCGTTGCGCGCGCGAGCTACGTTGCCGGCTGCTCCTCTACGTCCAATGTGCTCGCCGGCCGCCGCTATGGTATTCCCGTCTTTGGCACGCATGCGCACAGCTGGGTGATGAGCTTCGATTCCGAGCTCGAGGCCTTCCGCGCCTTTGCCAAGTCGAGCCCCAAGAACTGTACGCTGCTCATCGACACCTATGACGTGCGCGAGGGCTGCGAGCATGCCATTACGGTTGCCAAGGAGATGGAGGCGGTGGGCGAGCGCCTGTCGGCTATTCGCATCGACTCCGGCGACCTCGCCAAGCTCTCCAAGTATGTTCGCGGCCGTTTTGATGCCGAGGGCCTGCCCTATGTGGGGATCTCGGTTTCCAACGATCTTGACGAGTACACGATTCAGTCGCTGCTGGACCAGGGCGCGCCCATCGATAGCTTTGGCGTGGGTACCAAGCTTGCGACCTGCTATGACCAGCCGGCGCTGGGCGGCGTGTACAAGCTTTCCGCCCGCCGTGCGAGCGAGGCAGATCCATGGACGCCGGTGGTCAAGCTCTCCGAGCAGCCCTACAAGCGCACGATCCCGGGTGTGCAACGCGTGCGCCGTTATTACGACGGCTTTGGCGGCCCGGTCTGCGACATGATCTACGACGAGGACCATCTGGCGGGGGAGGGCGCCGCGCGCGGCAATACCCTCGTGGCCGTGAATGATGCCGCCCTGGTGACCGACGTGTCCGAACTTGAGTATCGCGAGCTGCTGGTGCCGATCGTGCGCGACGGCAGCGCGGTGGCTCCGCGTGAGAGCATCCAGGACGCGCGCGAGCGCTGTGTTTGGGCGCTCGATCATCTGGACGCAGCTTTCAAGCGCTTCCTGTACCCGCAGACCTATGTGGTGGGCATGGAGCAGGGCCTGGCTCAGGTGCGCGACGAGCTCGTGCGCAAGAATATGGCCGCGGCTTCTGCTTTTCCCTGGGCTCACTAATTCTTTGGGCGGTAGGGGCGAGTCACGCTCCCTTGGCCGCCGCTCGGCCGTTCGCTGAACAGTTGATTGGTTTGACGTATGACGACTTCTTATAAAACGATGGTGGTAAAGATCGGTTCGTCCACGGTGGTGGGCGCCGATGGCAAGGTCAACCGCGCCTTTATCGGCGGACTTGCCGATCAAGCCGCAGCGCTGCGCAAGCTCGGCTGGCGTCTGGTCGTGGTGAGCTCGGGCGCTATTGCCTGTGGCTATCCCGTGCTGGGCTTCGACCGCAAGCCGGTCGGTGACCTGCCGAGCTTACAGGCTTGCGCCTCGGCCGGTCAGTGCATCATCTCGTCGGCCTACGACGAGGAGTTCCATGCGCGCGACCTGCTCACCTCGCTCGTGCTGCTCACGCGCCACGATACGGCCCGCCGCACGTCCTACCTGCATGCGCGCGACGCCCTGCTGCGCCTCGTGGAGCTTGGCGTGGTGCCGATCGTCAACGAGAACGATACCGTTACCGTCGATGAGATCAAGTTTGGTGACAACGACACACTGGCGGCGCTTGTGAGCTGCCTGGTTTCTGCCGATCTGTGCGTGACGCTCTCGGACATCGATGGTCTCTATACTGCCAATCCGCACGAGGACCCGACGGCCGAGTTTGTTCCTGTCGTGCATAAGATCGATGCCAAGATTATTGCCTCGGCGGGCGATTCTTCCACATCGGTGGGCACGGGCGGCATGATTACCAAGATTCGCGCGAGCCGTATCCTGATGACGGCGGGCATTCAGAGCGTGATTTGCTCGGGCGAGGAACCCGATGCGCTCGTGCGCCTCGCCCGCGGCGAGAGCGTGGGCACGCTGTTCGATCCGCCGGCGGAGCGTCTGGACATCGCACCCCGCAAGCTGTGGATCGCACTGGGCGACAAGGCGCACGGCTCGGTGACGGTCGATGATGGTGCCGCGAAGGCGCTGGTTAGCCGTGGCTCTTCCTTGCTTGCGGTGGGTATTCGCGAGGTCGATGGCCAGTTTGCCGAGGGCGATGTGCTCGATGTGTGCGATCCGAGCGGTATGGTCGTCGCCCGCGGTATCGCTGAGGCCGATTCGGACGTGCTGGAGCTTGCTGCCGGTCGCCGCCAGGACCAGATCGCCAGCAACCGCCTGCTCGCTAACCTGGCCGAGAAGCCGGCGATACACAGGGATAACTTGATCGTATTTGCATAAAGAAAGACAGCGCTGCGGATCGTTTCCCGCAGCGCTGTCTTTCTCGTGCCGGCACTTGGGGACGTTCCTTATGTGCCGGCACTTTGGGACACTCCTTTGCTAGAAGATCTGGCGCAGGTCTCCGCGGTTGAGGGCTTCGTCGAAGAGGTGCTTGAATACCACGCTGCCGTGCAGGCCGTCGTGCTCGAACTCGTTGGTCACCCAGGCATGCGAGTTGCCCACGCGGCTGAGCGTATCAAGCTGCAGGCCCGAATCCACGTACATGTCGTCGAAATACACCGCGGCCTGCAGGGGCACCTCGTTGCACGCCAGTCGCTGCGGGTCGTAGATCTTGTCCCAGCTGGTGTCTTCCATCAGCAGGTCCATGGCGGGCTTGAAGGGCTTGAGCTCGGGCATCTGCTCGAACATCCACGGGAACATGGCCTCGCCGGTAAACATGAGCGGGCGCGCGAGTGTGTCGAACTCGGCACGATGGGCCTTCTCCTCTGCTGCGGCCCAGCGAATGGGCATGGTGTCGCCGTCGGCGTAGATAAACTCCTGCAGTGTCCAGTACAGCGGGTTCGTGCGTGTGTTGGTGCGCTCGAAGGCGCGCATCAAAAAGCTGTCGGATACTGAGGAGCCGCAGCTCAGCGTACCGTCGCCGTCAACAAAAGCGTGATCGATAATCCAATGCATGCGCTCAAAGCTCGGCTTCATGCCAAAGTCGCTGCCCATGAGCTGTAGGCGCTCGACCGTCATCGGCGAGCCGTCGGGCAGCACGGGCTTCTGAGCCTCGAGCGCATCGGCCAGGGCTGCCACGCGCTCGACGTCGGCAGGGTAGCGGTCGTAATACTGCTGCGTCTTGGCGACCATGCGCGGGAAGGTGTGCGCGTAGACTTCGCTTGCGCTCGCCGGCACGTGGGGGATGCCGCCGCAGGTAAAGCTTGCCGCCACGCCCTCGGGGAAGAGCGACAGATAGCTCAGCGTCAAAAAGCCGCCGTAGCTCTGCCCGAGTGTGACCCAGGGCCTGCCGCCAAAGCCTACCAGGCGCAGGTACTCAAAATCGCGCACGATAGAGCTGGCGAGGTGACGCTTGAGGAAGTCCGCCTGCGAGCGGGCCGCATCGGCGCCGGCTGCCTCGGCGCGCTCGCCCAAGGCCGCGATCGTGCGTCCGTCAACACAGCTGCTGCGTCCGGTGCCGCGCTGGTCGGGCAGGACCACGCGGAAGTGCTTGACGGCCTCCTCGATCCAGCCGTCGCTCGTGGGCGACAGCGGACGCGGGCTCTCGCCGCCGGGGCCGCCCTGCAAAAAGAGAAGGAGCGGCAGGTCGTCGTTGATGCGGTCGGGTGCGCAAACCACGCGGTAGAAGAGCTTGATGCTCTCGGGCGCGCCAGCGATGGGCGCCGGCATGGCGCCGCGGCGCATGGTGCTGCCGACGGCCAAAAGCATGGGCTCCAGGCCGCGCCAGTCGAGGGGGACATCGATGCTGTGGTCCTCGACATACAGGCCGGGGACGTGGTACGAAGTGATGAGCGCCATGTGATGCTTCCGTTCGTTGCGGTGTTTCGGGTTGACCAATTCTACCGCCGTGGGCGAGGCCATGCGCAAATCGGCTACCATGGTTGCAAACTTCTAGGAGAAAGGGCCGCCCATGTCGGTCGATATAGCCACGTATGTCCACGATCTTGCCGTTGCCGCCAAGGCAGCGTCGGCCTCGCTTGCCACGGCGAGCGATGAACAGCGCCAGGAGGCCGTGCGCGCCATGGCCGCAGCGCTGCGCAACGGTATCGACTCCATCGTCGCCGCCAACGAGCTCGATATGTCCGCCGCGCGCGATGCGGGTACCTCGGCCGGACTGCTCGATCGTCTGCTGCTGACGCCCGAGCGCGTCGAGGGCATGGCCGCCGGCCTGGAAAAGCTCGCCGAGCTGCCCGATCCTGTGGGCCGCGTGCTCGACCACCGCGTGCTCGCAAGCGGCGTGGACCTCACCCGCGTGAGCGTGCCGTTGGGCCTGGTCGCCATGGTCTACGAGGCACGCCCCAACGTGACGGCCGACGCCGCGGGCATCTGCATCCGCACCGGCAACGCCTGTATTCTGCGCGGCGGCTCGCTGGCCTATCACTCGTGTGCCATGATTGCCGAGCTACTGGCCGATGCCCTCGAGGCCAAGGGCTTCCCGCGTGAGGCCGTCTCGATGATTGAGTCTACCGACCGCGAGGCAACCGGCGAGCTCATGAAGCTTCGCGGCATCGTCGATGTGCTCATTCCGCGTGGCGGTGCAGGCCTGATCCAGCGCTGCGTGCGTGAATCGCTTGTGCCGGTGATCGAGACGGGCACGGGCAATTGCCATATCTACGTGCATGAATCCGCCGACTTTGATAAGGCACTCAACATTATCGTTAATGCCAAGACCCAGCGCGTAGGCGTGTGCAATGCCGCCGAGTCGCTGCTGGTCGACCGTGCTGTGGCCGATGCGTTTTTGCCTGCGGTCGTGGCCGTGCTGCATGATCACGGCGTGTTCATTCACGGCGACGAGGCAACCTGCGCCGCATGCGCCGATGCCGGGCTTGCCGAGGGTGATGACTACGTCGCCGCGACTGAGGAGGACTGGGGCCGCGAGTATCTGGCGCTCGAGATGAGCGTGAAGGTCGTGGCAAACGAGGACGAGGCCATCGCGCACATCAACCGCTACGGCACGATGCACTCCGAGGCCATCGTTGCCGAGGACACGGATGCTTGCGAGCGCTTCCTGGACGCGGTCGATGCCTCGGCCGTGTACGCCAACGCCAGCACGCGCTTTACCGACGGCGGCGAGTTTGGCCTGGGCGCCGAGATCGGCATCTCGACCCAAAAGCTCCACGCCCGTGGCCCCTTTGCCGCCGAGGCCCTCACCACCTACAAATACAAGCTCCGCGGCACCGGCCAGGTCCGTCCCTAAACCTACCAAAAAGGGACAGGTTTATTTTGGCAGGTTTTATCTGCGGTTTTGCCGGGCGACACGTTCGCCCGGCTTTTTTCTCCGCATAACTTTTTTGCCTTTCGGCTTGAGTCGCGGCGATATACGATAGTGACACCGTGTCCTAACATCGACTCACCTGGAGGTATTGCCATGTCCCAGACGCTTTCCGCCGGAATCACCCGCGACCGCGCGTTTGAACTGCTTAACGAGCACAACAAAGACCCGTTCCACATCACCCATGGCGAGACGGTCGAGGGCACCATGCGCTACTTTGCGCGCGAGTTCGACCCCGAGAACGAGGAGTTTTGGGGCATCGTCGGCCTGCTGCACGACCTGGATTGGGAGGAGCATGAGGACGACCCCATGAACCATACCATCTATGCAGCCGAGATTCTGGAGGGCGAGGGCGCATCGCCTGAGCTTATCCGCGCCATCCAGACGCACACGTCCGATTTCAACTCTTCGCTGCCCAAGCCCGAGTTGCAGATGGAAAAGATTCTGTTTGCCTGTGATGAGCTCACCGGACTGATCGGCGCTGCCGTCATCATGCGCCCGAGCAAGAGCGTCATGGACTTTACGACCAAGTCGCTCAAGAAGAAGTTCAAGGACAAGCGCTTTGCCGCCGGCTGCTCGCGCGACGTGATTTCGCAGGGCGCCGAGATGCTCGGCTGGGAGCTCCCCGAGCTCTTTGACCGCACCATCGCGGCCATGCAGTCCTTCGCGCCCGACCGCGACACCTTCCAGGCCTAACCTGCCAAAAAGGGACAGGTTTATTTTGGTAGGTTTTATCTGGGAAAACGCTTCCGTTGGATGTTTTCAGCGGAAGCGTTTTCTGTTTGACATGGTGACGCTGGCGAATGGCGGCGCCTCGCGGCAGACAGCTGCGCTTCGCCGTATCCGTAACTCGGCAAACGCGACGCTACGACGCGTTCTTGATAACCCATGTTCCCAGGCCGGTCAGCAGCTGAACCTGCTTAATCGTTAGCCCTTGTTTTCGAAGCGCGAGAATCGCCTCATTGCGAAGTGGCTTGGAGGCGGATTTGAGTTCCGTCGGAGCACATCCTGCGACACTCTGCACGATTGCCGTGCCAAATTCGCATAGATCTTCCTCGCGAACCTTGGCTGTTGCGCTGGGGCGATAGGGAAGCGACGGCGTACTTTCCATGAGCCGAAGGTATGAGCGAGGTGTTGGGAATATAACACCGACAACGCTGCCGGTAACATGCGGCCGTGACCTGGCACTCATGAGATACTCGCGATGGCTGCTCCAGGGATATTCGTCGTATGCTGCCAGCCCCGCTTTTTGTGGATTTAAATGAATGTATCGAATTGCCTCGAGTAAATATACTTCTGACTTAATGGGCGAATCCCAAAACCGCTCCTGAAACACGTGGCCGATATGCCCCGTCCGCGCATTGTACCTGCCCGCATACGATACGGCTATCGCATGCATCGCGTCGCTCTTGCGGTCGTCCGGATCGTCGATGAGCAGATGAATGTGGTTTCCCATAAGGCACCAAGCGATAAGCTCGATATTGTGTTTGGGGAGGATCGCATCGAGGATCTGAAGCATGGCGATTCGGTCCTCGGCATCGTTAAACAGCAATTGCCCTCCGTTTCCACGCAACGTGATGTGGAAATAACCGGTTGGTGACTTTGAACGAGGTTTTCTCGGCATGGCCCCTCCTTTAGCTTGGATGGGCTGAAGATACCTCATTCGGAGGCTTCGGCTGTCGAGATTCAGTTCACCGACTATAGCTGCTACCTGCCGAAATGTTATTGCGTTTTCAAATTGATGCTTTTTAATGGTAATTGAGCAAGACGGACGCGCTTGTTGCGGATACGGGCGTTTGTTGCGTCGATCTGGACGGCCCTCGCGTGATGTCATCGCAAATGGGCTTCACACATTTCTACGGATATAGAAAAATGGCCGGGCGCTCACAAACAAAACGGAGCACCCGGCCATTTACTGGTTGTTTGTTGACGTTTGGCCAGATAAAACCTGCCAAAATAAACCTGTCCCTTTTTGGCAGGTTAGTTGAGGGCGGCTTGGGCTAGGCGGGCTTCGGCGTCCTCCTCGGTGACGCCCAAGGCCACGGCAAACTCCTCGATGGAGCGGCGCTTGGCCTCCTTGAGTACGCGCATGTAGTAGGAGCTGGGCTTTTTATCAGCTTCCTCGGCCTGGCGAATGCGGTGCATCATGGTCTTTGCCACGCGGACCGTCTCGGGCGCGCCCAGCTTGAGCTGCTGTTTAAAGTGCGTCTCCTCAAGCGAGCTGTTGCGCTCGGTAAAGGTGTCGCACTCCAGCTCGTCATAGTGGCTCAGCAGGTGCTCGGCATCTTGCTGCGAGATAGCGGCGTGCAAACGGTCAGCCTGCGCCACGGGGTACATGAGGATCGTCTGCGCATGTCCCTGCTTGGTCTCGAGCAGCAGCATGGGCTGCGGTGTGTCGTCCCTAAAGCCGACGACGGTGCAGACTCCCTGACCCGGATGAATGACGTGTTGACCGATTGAGAACATGCTACCTCCAACTTATACGAATTTGCGTATGCTAAGAATACCACGCTGACGTGCGCAAACCATTACTTTATGCAGGAAAAGCACACAACTCCGATAGGTAAGAGTATTCGATAAATAGAACGGCTTATTCATACGTTTATGCATTTCTAGAACGTGTATAAACAGCAGGCAAATCGCCAACTTTGTACCGCCGCGCAAGAGCGGTAGTCATTTTTGTGCATATGCAATATCTATTAGCTTTACCCTGCGACAGTAGTTACCGCTTGTGATAGAGTGCTACAAACTCTGGCTTTTGCCCTACGAGTGACCAAGAGCTCGGGGGCTTTAACACAAGGAGGATCTATGCCCGAGAAGATTGAAGAGCTGGTACGCGCTGCGCTTGCTGCGGCCCAGGAGGCCGGCGACCTTTCCGCATTTGAACTTGACGATTGCGCTATCGAGCGACCGGCTGACACTTCTCATGGCGAGTGGACCTCCACCATGGCCCTGAAGTCCGCCAAGCTGGCTCATTGCGCCCCGCGCAAGATTGCCGAGGCCGTCGTCGCCCATATGCCCGAGGACCCCGCGATCGAGAAGGTCGAGATCGCAGGCCCCGGCTTCATCAACTTCTACCTCTCCGTTGCCGTCAAGAATGCCATCTTTGGCGAGGCTCGCGAGAAGGGTATGGACTTCGCTAAGTCTAACGTCGGTGGTGGCCTGAAGACCCAGGTCGAGTTCGTTTCCGCTAACCCCGTCGGCCCCATGCACATCGGCCACGGCCGCTGGGCCGCGCTGGGCGACTCGCTCTGCCGTGTTATGGACCACGCCGGTTACGACATCCAGCGTGAGTTCTACATCAACGACCACGGCTCTCAGATGAACACCTTCGGCAACTCCATCAGCACGCGCTATATGCAGCTTGCCGACATCATCGCCAAGCAGGGCGTGGATATCGACGAGGCTCACAAGCTGCTGATCGCCGACCGCGACGCCTTTGTTGCCGACGAGAACGACGAGCACCCCGAGACCCATCCGTATCAGGACAACTTTGCCGAGACTCTGGGCAAGGACTCCTACGGCGGCGACTACATCATCGACGAGGCTGCCGAGTTCTGGCGCACCGACGGCGATAAGTGGGTCGACGCCGATCCTCGGGAGCGCATGGAGAGCTTCCGCGAGCGCGGCTACGTAAAGATGGTCGACAACATGCGCGACCTCTGCCACGCCGTCAATTGCGACTTCGATCGTTGGTACTCCGAGCGTTCGCTGTACGTGAAGGACACCGAGGGTGAGACCGCCGGCACCTCTGCCGTCGACCGCGCTTTTGAGAAGCTCGACAAGATGGGCTACCTCTATACCAAGGACGGCGCCCTGTGGTTCCGCTCCACCGACCTGGGCGATGACAAGGACCGCGTCCTGATCAAGTCCGACGGCGAGTACACCTACTTCGCCTCCGACGTTGCCTATCACTGGGATAAGTTCCAGCGCGTCGACCACGTCATCGACATCTGGGGCGCCGACCACCACGGCTACATCGAGCGCGTCCGCTGCGTCTGCGACGCTCTTGGCTATCCCGGAAAGTTTGAGGTTCTGCTGGGCCAGCTCGTCAACCTGCTGCGCAACGGCAAGCCCGTCCGTATGTCCAAGCGCAAGGGCACCATGGTGACCCTGCAGGAGCTCGTCGACGAGGTCGGCTCCGATGCCGCTCGCTACACGCTCATCTCCAAGAGCTCCAACCAGATGGTCGACTTCGACATCGAGGCCGTTAAGAAGCGCGACAACTCCAACCCGGTGTACTACGTGCAGTACGCTCACGCTCGCGTCTGCTCCATTCTGCGCCGTGCCGCTGACGTAACGCCTGAGCAGGCCGACGAGATGGGCATGAAGGCCGTTGCCGCCAAGGCCATCGGTGAGAACGTCGATTACTCGCTGTTGACCGACCCGACCGAGCTCGCCCTTTCGCGTAAGCTCAACGAGCTCACCGACCTGATCGCCAGCTGCGCTCGCGACCGCGCCCCGTTCCGTCTGACGCACTTTGCCGAGGAACTCGCTGGTGACTTCCACAGCTTCTACGCTGCCTGCCAGGTGCTGCCGAGCGAGGGCCGTCCCGTCGACCCCGAGCTTTCGCGTGCCCGTCTGGCCGCTTGCGACGCCGTCCGCGTGACGCTCGCCCTGGTGCTCACCCTTGTTGGCGTCTCCGCTCCCGAGCAGATGTAAGCTACGGGTCATTTGACCGTGTAGGTTCGGCTTTGCTGAACCCTATAAGCCCGATCTCCATGCGGAGGTCGGGCTTTTTTCGTTTGGCGGGGCTTTTAGGCGTGTTGGAAAATGCTACCAAATCGCAACTATACCGGTTTACGGGGCTGAATCGCCAACTGGCGACCATGGTGCCAATAGCAAAATTAAACCCGCAGGTAGATGGCTTATTGTTTCTTGAAAATGCAGGGTATGGTTGGCTTGCAGCATTCTGGCCCCGTAATCCGGCATAGTTGTGAAAATTGTCCCTTGGGGACGGGGGGGGGAACGGATCATTTTTGTCTTGTGGAAGGGTGGCGGGATACCGTCCGTCGCGAATCGTGCCCATCTCCTACGTTTTGCCGCTTACCCCGAACCATGCCGTAAAGTTCGATATTAAAACCGCAGGTAGCGGACTCGCTGTTTTTGATAAAACAAGGGTATGGTCAGGGGTCCGGGGGCAAGCGTAGTAGATAGGCGCGTTTCGTGGCGCGGCGAATCCCGACGCCACGGATTTGCCCCCTAGTCGCTTCATTTCAAGGCGCCTTAGGGGAAGAGTGTCCCTTTTGACTAGTCGTTTAAGAACGTCCCCAATGACTAAGTTGCAGGTGGCGGCGGTTGTGTTACACTAACGCTGCGTATATGACGCAATCATCTCGATACAGATCAATGATGTCCGTCGTTTTGAACGGAACTAGACTGTTTAGCCGCCCTGAAGGTTTATGCAGGGAGCATGTGATCACAGGGCTTGAAAAGAAAGTTGAGCAAACACTGTGTCTGATCAACAGCAAGAAAACGAAATAACGACGACGCAGGCCGCTCCCGCTGCACCGGTTGCGTCGGACCAGGTCGCGGCGCCCGCGCAAGCCTCGGCTCCTGAGACGCCTAAGGCTGCTTCGACACCTACGCCTGCGGCGGCTGAGAAGGCCGTGCCTGCAACTGGCGAGGAGGCTGCTCCGGCAAAGCCCAAGCGTACGCGCCGCACGACCAAGTCTGCTGCTGACGGCGAGGAGGTCACCAAGCCCAAGCGCCGTACCACGCGCACGACGCGCGCCAAGCGCACCGTTGCAGCTGACTCCTCGGCGCCGATTTCCGATGAGGTCGCGCAGGCACGTGCGTTGGCGCAGATTAGCGAGGCTCAGGTGGTGCGCGCCCGCCGTCGTGCTGCCGAGCGCGAGGCCGCGGCTCTGACCGAGCTCGCAGCTCCGTCTGTGCCCGAGACGCCTGCCGCCGACCAGCCGACCGAGAAGCCGGCACCGCGCACACGCCGTCTCACGGCTGCTAAAGCCGAGCAGGTTGCTGAACAGGCAGCCCCCGAGCTCACTGAGGCTTCGGTCCGTTCCGCGGCAGGGGAGGGCACATCGCCTGCTGAGCCCGCTGCGCCTGTCGAGGCCAGCGAAGTTCCTGTTGTCGATCCGGCTTTGCGCCCGCACCGTCGCGGTCGCAAGCCCAAGGCCTTCGTCGAGGCAGAGAAGGCCGCAGCCGCAGCTGCAGCCGCTCGGGATGCTGCGGCGACCGCCGAGTCTGCAACCGCTGCCGATGCACCCGTCCAGGATGCTACGACTTCCGAGGCCGCTCCCGCCGATGTCGAGCCCACCGACGTCCGTCCTGGTCGCAGCCATCGTACTGCTGCTAAGCGCACGTCCAAGGCCAAGGCTGCCAAGAAGGGTGCGTCCGAGGATTCCGCCGAGACGACCGCCGATGCATCGACTGATGCCGCCGAGCCCCAAGACGTCGAACAACCTGCGTCCGAGAAGCCCAAGCGCGGTCGTAAGAAGTCCGCTAAGGCCAAGGCGTCCGAGCAGCAGGCTGATGTCGAAGTGCAGGTCGATTCCGGCGCCGAGGCCAATGACGCCGCTGCGGCCAATGCCGACGCCGCCGCAACCGATGGCGCCGCGCCCGCTGAGGCCGATGACAACGCTCGCCCCAACCGTCGCCAGCACAAGCGCAACGACGAGCGCAATGAGCGCAAGGACGAGCGCAACAACGACCGTCGCAACCGCCAGCGCGATCGCAAACAGCGCAACAAGGAGCGCAACGCCGCCCCCACCGAGCCCACGCTTTCGCGCGAGGAGCTCGCTGCCATGAAGGTCGCCGAACTGCGCGAGAAGGCCAAGGAGTTCGAGATCGAGACGACCGGCAAGAAGAAAGCCGAGCTCGTCGAGGAGATCTACGTCACCGCCGCGAAGGCCGAGGGCTTCCGCGACATCAAGGGCATTCTGCAGATTCGCCCGGACAGCTCCGGCATCATCCACGCCCATGGTTACATGAAGTCCAACGACGACGCCTTCGTGCCCGCCTACCTCATCCGCTCCGCGCGCCTGCGCACGGGCGACGTCATCGAGGGCTCGCTGCGTCCTTCGCGCGGCGGCGACAAGCGCGCCGGCCTCGCCAAAATCACGACCGTCAACGGTCTGGACCCCGAGCAGATTCGCAACCGTCCCAAGTTCGGCGACCTCACCCCGGTCTATCCCAACGAGCCGCTGCGCATGGAGCACGGCAAGGACTCCATTACCGGTCGCGCCATCGACATCGTGTCGCCGATCGGCAAGGGTCAGCGTGGCCTGATCGTGTCCCCGCCCAAGGCCGGCAAGACCACGATCCTCAAAAAGATCTGCCAGTCTATTTCGATTAACAACCCCGAGGTGCACCTCATCTGCCTGCTCGTCGACGAGCGCCCCGAAGAAGTCACCGATATGCAGCGTTCCATCAAGGGCGAGGTTGTGGCGTCGACCTTCGATATGCCCGCCGACAACCACACCCGCGTGGCCGAGCTCGTCATCGAGCGCGCCAAGCGCATTGTGGAGCTGGGCGGCGATGTCGTGGTGGTGCTCGACTCCATCACGCGTCTTGCCCGCGCCTACAACTTGGCGGCGCCCGCCTCGGGCCGTATCCTTTCGGGCGGCGTCGATTCGGCGGCCCTGTATCCGCCCAAGCGCTTCCTGGGTGCAGCCCGTAATATCGAGAACGGTGGCTCGCTCACCATCCTGGCCTCTGCCCTCATCGATACCGGTTCCAAGATGGACGAGGTCATCTTTGAGGAGTTCAAGGGCACCGGCAACATGGAGCTTAAGCTCGACCGCGACCTGGCCGACCGTCGCATCTTCCCGGCTATCGACCCCGTTGCCTCCGGTACACGTAACGAGGACCTGTTGGTCGACGAGCAGATGCGTCCGTTTGTCTTTGGTCTGCGTCGCATTCTTGCCGGCATGAACAACACCGAGCGCGCAGCCGCGTCGTTTATCAAGGGTCTTAAGGGCACCAACACCAACCAGGAGTTCCTGGTGCGTTCGGCCAAAAAACACAGCGACTACGAGCAGACGTTCTAGGTTGTCATCCACACGCAGCGATAGTCATCAATGCAATAAAGGGTCGGGGCTTTGAGCCTCGGCCCTTTTCCATATCGCCGTTCGTCACCATTTTTTGACCATAAGACCGACGAGCAGCAGGTTTCCCGTTTCAATCCGACATCGTCGCTTGCAATCGACGGGGCGGTTTCGCATAATAGCTTTTAAGCTTCGCGACGGAAAACGCAGATGAAACGAACCATATACCGTTGCTTTGGGGCATAGCCCCGCTTCATCTTCTCTCGCGCAGCCAACTGAATGATGCGATTTGGGTGCTGGAAGATGGGGAGAGCTCATGGCTTCTTCTGATGCAACACAACGAGCAGTCCTTGCCGGACTTTCGTGCGGGATCGGCCTTGCCGCTCCCGTGGTTATGTATGCCGCGACGCTGCCGTTTTCGTCGGTGAACGAGACGGTCGTGGCGGGTGCGGTTCCCTTCGCCGTGGGCGCGGTGGCAGGCGTGGGTATCTATGCCGCCTCGCTGGGCATCTCCGAGTACCGTGCGCAGCGTGAAGAGCGTCTGTTCCAGCCCGATGCCATGGGCGGTGCCGCCAATCTCAATCAGCATCAAAGCGAGTTCAAGACCGCCTCGATTCCAGTTCAGCAGCAGGATGCGACTCCTTACGCTGCGGCTTCTGCTTCTCAGGCTCAGTCGGAGCAGTCTACCTCGGCATTCCTTTCCGGCCTGACTGGTGCGTTCCAGCGCCGTCATGCCGATGATGGTGTCCCTACCATCGCTCGAGCCGCAGATGCTATGGACGAGGACGAGGCTTGGTCCATGATCGACAGCATGCTCGACGACGATTCGCCGGTGAGCTGCGACCCTGCACACTCGCGCGACGTCTATCAAGTCGCCATCGACGAGCTCACCAATGGCGGGCAGATCGGCTCCTTCAATCGCGATGACATCGCCGCCGCGGCACGCGCCGTGTCTGGCTCCCAGGCCGCCCCTGCGGGCAGCACGGCGGCTTTCGTGGCACTCGTCGCCAACGCGGCAGCCAATAACGCCTACAGCGCTACCTCGGCGGACGAGAACGCTTCTGCCGACAATTCGTACGTTGATGAAGCCATGGCCGCGGACGAGGAGGCCGTTGCCGCCCGCCGTGCCGCCGAAAGCTCGCTTTGGGGCGCTCCTGCCCAGCAGCAGGCGGCCGAGGCAGCGCCGTACAATGCAAACCTCGCCAGCATGCCTATCATCTCCGGTGCCGCAGACATCGATCTCGATGACCTCGATGAGCCTGCAGCCATCACCGCATCGATTGATGCCCAAGATCGCATCGACACCGGCGACCTTCCGGACGCCTCGCTCGAGGTTGATGTCCCCATGGCCGATTACTCGGGCCACGAGGGTATGTGGGCCGCCGCCACCGCGATTCTGGATGAGATTGACGAGCCTGCTCCTGTTTCAGCCCCCGCTCCCGTCGCTGCCCCTCAGCCTGCTGCCCCCGCCTATGTCGGCCGTCACAGCGCTGTGTTCCCCGAGGATACTGCCCGTATCTCGCGTGAGAGCATCGAGCGGGCCGAGGCTATTGCCGCCGGCATTATGGAAAATCGTCGTCACGAGCGCGTCAATCAGATCCTCGAGGAAGAGATCGAGCGTCTTCAGTCCTCTACCGCCAAGCGTACGGGCCGTGCTTATCTGAGCGTTATCGAGGGCGGTACCGCCAGCTTCGCGCCGCTCCGTGCGGAGGCATAACTTCTGCATGGTTAAGATCAATCGAAAATGGGCGGTCGTAACCTGCCTGATGGCGCTCTTGATCTGGGGCAATTCGCTGGTTCCCGGCTCGGGGTCGGGCTCACTGAGCCTAACGGTCATGGAAGCTATCCGCGGTTTCCTGCACGGCGTGGGACTTCCATATGAATGGGTGACCAACTTTGTTGTTCGTAAGTGCGCGCATTTTACCGAGTATTTGGTGCTCGGCATCCTGGCAACGCACGCCTTTGATTTTGAGGGCCGACGCACCTTTGACGTGCTGCTGCCCACGGCAGTGTTCCTGCTGCTGATTCCCTCGATCGACGAGACGATTCAGCTCTTTGTGCCGGGACGCGCCGGCATGATCACCGATGTGATGATCGACTGCTGTGGAGCGGCAACGGGCGTTGTGCTCCGATATCTCTTACGGTCGCTGATGTGCGCCAAAAAGGCCGCCTAAGGACGCATTGTTTGGTCCTAGGCGGCCTTTTTTATTGGAGGGCTTATATGAGGTGTGGCGGCGTCGTTCCATAGGTCGGATTTGCCGGGTGCGCCACGCCCTGTGGGTGCGTCTGTTACTGAAGCGCCTGTGCGCCTAGGGCCAGGCAGCCCATGATGCCCTGCTTGCCCTCGAGGCTGTTGACGATGTAGGTATCGATGTCGTTGACCTCGGGCGTGACGATATAGCCGTTGAGCATCTCGGCGCACTTCTTGCGCGCGAGCGGCACGATGGGGGTGTGGTCGGCCACGCCGCCGCCGATGACGATCTTCTGCGGCGCATAGCACAGGATGAAGGTCATGAGCGCCTGCGCCAGATAGCCGGCGAGCAGATCCATGGCCTCCGGGTCATCGGCCATCTCTCCGGCGCTCTTGCCACCCCAGCGCTTTTTAACGCCGGGACCGGCGATGAGGCCCTCGAGGCAGTTGTCGTGGAAGGGGCAGCCGCTGTGCTCGCCAATGGTGTCGCGCGGGTCGCGCGTGACCAGGATGTGACCGGCCTCGGGGTGCATCATGCCGTGCACGAGCTGGCCGCCCGAAAGCACGCCGGCGCCCACGCCGGTGCCGATGGTCAGATACGCCACGTCAGTGAGGCCCTGGGCGCAACCAAAGGTGACCTCGCCCAGGCAGGCGACGTTGACGTCGGTGTCGTAGCCGCAGGGAATGTCGAGCTCGTTTTGAATGGTGCCCAGCAGGTCAAAGTAGCGCCATGCCGTCTTGGGGGTCTCCAAGATCTTGCCGTACTGGGGCGAGGCGGGGTTGACTGCGGTGGGGCCAAAGGCGCCGATGCCCAGTGCGGCGATGCCCTTGTTTGCAAACCATGCGTTGACGGCCTCGACGGTCTCCTGCGGGGTCGTGGTCGCGATCTGCTCGCACTCCAGGACCATACCGTCTGCATAGCCCGTGGCGCAGACCATCTTGGTGCCGCCGGCCTCGAGCGCTCCGATAAGCTGCTGCTCTGCCATAGTGTTCCTCTCTCTATGACGAGTTGCTCTGTCACTAAAGTATAGCGCCCTAAACAATGTAAGAAAGCGCTATAAAAAGAATCCTCGCAACGCGGTGGACGGTGCGAGGCTTCTTTGGTTCCTATAGTTGTCGGGCTGTCCTTACCAGCGCGGCTTGATTTTATCTCGCAGAGACTTGAGGTTCTCCAGCGCCGCGTTGAGCGTCTCGTCTCGCTTGGCAAAGTGGAAGCGGATGAGGTGGTTGACGGGCTCGCGGAAGAAGCTGGAGCCCGGAACGGCGCCCACGCCCACCTTGGAGGCCAGATCCTCGCAGAAGTTGAGGTCGCTGTCATAGCCAAACTCAGAGATGTCCATCATCACGTAGTAGGCGCCCTGCGGCACGTTGTGCGTGAGGCCGATGCTGTCGAGTCCCTGACAGAATAGGTCGCGCTTGGCGGTGTAGAGGTCGAGGACCTCCTGGTAATAGCTGTCGTCGAAGTTGAGGGCGGTGACGACGGCCTCTTGCAGGGGAGCGGCGGCGCCTACGGTGAGGAAGTCGTGGACCTTCTTGATGCGCTCGGTGATTTCGGCAGGGGCGATAGTGTAGCCCAGACGCCAGCCGGTGATGGAGTAGGTCTTGGACAGCGAGCTGCAGCTGATGGTTCGCTCGAACATGCCGGGCAGCGTGGCCATATAGACGTGCTCGTGGGGCGCGTAGACGATGTGCTCGTATACCTCGTCGGTGATGCAGTAGGCGTCGTACTTTTTGCACAGGTCTGCGATAAAGGTGAGCTCCTCGCGGGTAAAGACCTTGCCACAGGGGTTGGACGGGTTGCATAGGACGATTGCCTTGGGATCGTTGTCTCGGAAGGCTGCCTCGAGGACCTCACGGTCGAAGTCAAAGGTGGGCGGGTTGAGCGGCACATAGATGGGCTCAGCGCCCGAGAGGATCGTGTCGGCGCCGTAGTTCTCGTAGAACGGCGAGAAAATGACGACCTTGTCGCCGGGGTTTGTGACCGTCATCATGGCGGCCATCATGGCCTCGGTGGAGCCGCAGGTGACCACGATGTTCTCGTTGGGGTTGATCGGCATGCCCATAAAGTGCTCCTGCTTGGTGGCAAGCGCCTCGCGCATGGCCTGGGAGCCCCAGGTGATGGAGTACTGGTGGTAAAGCGGCTTGGGGTCGGTGGCAATGGTGCTGAGGCTATCGAGCAGCTGCGCCGGGGGATCGAAATCGGGGAAGCCCTGCGACAGGTTGACGGCACCATACTTGTTGGAGATGCGCGTCATGCGGCGGATGACCGAATCGGTAAACGCCGCCGTGCGGTTGGAGAGTTCTTTCATGCCTATCCTTTCGAGCATTGGGTGGAGCAAGTTTACTCCTATGGAACCGATGGGATTTGCTCGAAACGGGCTCGAAAAACTCTTTTCAAAATTCTTGAAAATTGGGGCTTGCATCGCGTGGCGTTCCTTGCAATAATAGTCGAGCGCGAAGCGCACAGGACACGGTGGGTGTAGCTCAGTTGGCTAGAGCGACGGGTTGTGGTCCCGTAGGTCGAGGGTTCGAGTCCCTTTACCCACCCCAGTTCTTGCTTCGTGTTGATATCGGGTCGTTAGCTCAGTTGGTAGAGCAGGGGACTCTTAATCCCAAGGTCCAGGGTTCGACCCCCTGACGGCCCACCACACGATATCTCCTCTAAAGTCCGCTATAACGGACTTTAGCTTTGGGTCGTTAGCTCAGTTGGTAGAGCAGGGGACTCTTAATCCCAAGGTCCAGGGTTCGACCCCCTGACGGCCCACCAAAGCATGTTAAGACGGTCAGCGAAAGTTGGCCGTCTTTTTTGTTAACCTCGCATGGGGTCGAACCCGTAAGGGCACAGACGCTTTACAAGTCGAGCCTGCCCTGGGGGTCGGTGAATCCGTCTGTACCCTCCTTGAGCTTTTTCTCGTCTGCTTTCACGCGACGTTCGAGCTTCTTTGTATCTTCGGCAGGCGGTAGGTTCTCGGGTACAATTCCGCGGTCGATGAGGCTGCCACGCACGCTTGTGTTGTTCTCGACGTGCTCTTGCTTGATCTGGTCCAGACCGTACAGGTCGTGTTCCTCGGCGTTGAAGGCCGTCATCGAGTTCGTAAGGTCCTTTGCTTTGATGAGAACATCGGCTAGCCTGTCCGCCAATGCCGAGCTCTTGGATACGCCGAGCTGTTGCTTCATTTCCGCCGTGCTTCTGCCGCCGAATAACGCTTCGTCGCCCTTCGACTTGATGATCGCGAATCCTTTGGAGTCCACGCCGCGTTTGAACGCAATACCCGAGAGCTGTATCTCTGAATCGGATAGCGAGTGGCGCGCCTGTAAGCTCTGAATCTCTGCAAAGCGCTGCTCTATGAGCTCTTGGCGGCGCGTCTGCACGGCAAAGTATGCCTGGGCGAGCGCGATCTCTGGCTTGTTTGAATCTCCGTTTTGGGCGATTAAATAGCATGCATAGCGCGTAAGCTTGTAGTCTTTAACCGCGCGAGCGGCGACACCGGCAGTTATCATTTTCGTGGTGTCACGAAAATGGGAATCAACTGGAGTTTTATTTGTTTCGCACGAGACTTTTGCCCTCTTAACAACTTCGGCGAAGTTCTCCCATCGAGTGTATCCCATGGGTTCCATTAAATCGCGTGCGAGCCAATACTCAACGCCGTCTTCCACATTGGCGTAGCTATCAAGTTCGACACGCCACTTCTCGATATCTCTACTGTCCATATCTCCTCCTCGCTGATCTATTGTCTATGCGCGCTTTGCCCGCTCTGTACTCAGAATAAGGATACGCTGCCGTGTGGACACGAATGGGCCCCGTGCCACTTCGAGGTCACGGGGCCCATAGATATCGATTAGTTGTGCTCTGCTCTAGATAGGTGTCCAGTTTAATTCGATCGATAGTGCGAACCCAGGCTTTCGGTCCGCTTGCGCATGGCTTTGACCATCTCCGTTGCCAGCTGATTCTGCGATTGCAGGCGGGCGAGGGCTGCGATCTCGCTGTCATTGGCATGCGGCTTGCTCAGCGCCGTTGCCTCGTCTTTCAGGCTTTCAAGCTGTTGCAGGGCCTTGGATAGACCTGCTTCGGTCCTGTTGATCATGCAATAGGTGCTCATCGTGTGCTTAAGGCTGTGTGTCAGGCGTTCGGCATCTGTTGTGGCAATGCCATACTGAGGGAGGGCGATATCCATCGGAGCGGCCGCCTCGGGAGCGTCCAGCGCTGCTCGAGCTGCCGATACGCCCGCGATGCGTCCGAACACGATGCCGTTGGCGCTTGACAGGCCGCCAATGCGATCGGCGCCGTGCATACCGCCTGTTGCCTCGCCACAGGCGTAGAGGCCCTCAACGCCCGTGTACGCGGTCTTGTCGATCTTGATACCGCCGTTGGCGGCGTGAGCATACATCGCCACACGCATCTCGTCGCTCGGCGCGATGCCATGCTCGTCTTGCAGCCAGGTAGCAAAGGTCTGCACAAACTCGGGGATGTCCTCGCGAGGGAAGTTGTAGTGGAGCGCCAGGCCTTCGGCACCCGCTTGATCGATGGCGAGGTCGATGGCGCGGGAGACCAAGCGCGACGTGAAGGGGCCATATCCGGATCGCTGCTCAAGCAGATCGTTTAGCTTGCCGTCGGCAATATCGACCGGCTGGTCGAACTTGACGTAGCGCCAGGTCTTTTCGTTAAAGACCAGGTTGCGCTTGGGCTCGATGAAGCCGGGCATCATCTGCATGAATTCTATATTAGTAAGCGATGCGCCGTGCGCCAGTGCGATGGCCTGCGAGGAGCTGAGCACATCAGCCGACGTAAGGCTGCGCTCGAACAGGCCGCCTGTGCCACCGGCTGCGATGATCGTGGCCTTGGCAGCAAAGGGCACGATTCGATTTTCGGTAAGGTCGTAGAGCACGGTTCCGGTGATTCTGCCGTTCGTGTTCTCAACAAGGTCGATAAGCTCATGGCGGGGGAGCAGGCGAATGCCGAGCGACTCGATCCGGGTCGTCAGAGCGTCCTCAAGGGGCTTGCGGGTGAGGCCGCGCCACATGCGCGTCTTGTGGTCAAAGCAGGGGATAAACTGCTTTTGCTGAGCGCTCTCAGCGCTTTGCGGACGCTGGAGCTCAACGCCCAGGTCTTGCTCGAGCCATTCAATTGCCTGGGGAATGCCGTGGACAAACGTCTGGACAAGCTCGGGGTCGGCGACGCCGCCACCAACGGTCTGGATGGTATCGATGAGGTCTTGTTCGTCGTCTTCGTTAACGGGTCCGATAAGCCCCAGGCCCCAGGTTCCGGGGAAGAAGCTCGATCCACTCATAGTCTTGCCGGCGCTTGCCACAGCGACGGTTGCGCCCGTGCGTGCCGCTTCGATGGCGGCGCAAAGGCCCGCAATGCCAGATCCAATTACCAGTACATCAGTCGATTCCATCGGATTCCTTTCTCGTCCGGCGCATTGTCGCATGGGTGATCGGCAATGGGGCCGCAAAGACTCGGCAAATCGGTAAAGGGCAAATATGGCAGGTGGGCGTCATGGACGCTCTGACGTTTCATCTCGTCACATCTCGTATTTCGCCCCAACTGATATATCGGCATTCGCTACCCTGCGATAGCGCAAACAAAAAGAGCCGCTACCTCGAAAGGTAGCGGCTCTAAAGCTCAACTATATGAGCATCGCGCGGGCGCGATTAGGCCTTGAGGGCCTCCTCGACGGCGACAGCGCAGGCGACGGTGGCACCGACCATGGGGTTGTTGCCCATGCCGATGAGACCCATCATGTCAACGTGCGCAGGCACGGAGGAAGAACCGGCGAACTGGGCGTCGGAGTGCATACGGCCCATGGTGTCGGTCATGCCGTAAGAGGCAGGGCCGGCGCCCATGTTGTCCGGGTGCAGGGTACGGCCAGTGCCGCCACCAGAAGCGACGGAGAAGTACTTCTTGCCAGCCTCGATGCGCTCCTTCTTGTAGGTGCCAGCGACGGGGTGCTGGAAGCGCGTGGGGTTGGTGGAGTTGCCGGTGATCGAGATGTCGACGTTCTCGTGCCACATGATGGCAACGCCCTCGCGGACGTCGTCGGAGCCGTAGCAGTTAACGGCAGCGCGGGGACCATCGGAGTAGGGGATGGTCTCGACGACCTTGAGCTCGCCCGTGTAGTAGTCGAACTGGGTCTTCACGTAGGTGAAGCCGTTGATGCGGGCGATGATCTGAGCAGCGTCCTTGCCCAGACCGTTGAGGATAACGCGCAGCGGCTTCTTGCGAGCCTTGTTGGCGTTCAGAGCCAGGCCGATAGCGCCCTCAGCGGCAGCGAAGGACTCGTGGCCGGCCAGGAAGGCGAAGCACTCAGTGTCGTCGGAGAGCAGCATAGCGCCCAGGTTGCCGTGGCCCAGACCGACCTTGCGGTCCTCGGCGACGGAGCCGGGAACGGTGAAGGCCTGGATGCCCTCGCCGATGATGGCGGCAGCCTCAGAAGCGGACTTGGCGCCACGCTTGACAGCGAGAGCGCAGCCGAGGGTGTAGGCCCACTCAGCGTTCTGGAAGGCGATGGACTGGGTGTTGTTGACGATCTCACGCGGGTTGAAGCCCTTGTCGGTGCAGATCTGCAGAGCTTCCTCGAGGGAGGCGATGCCGTTGTCGGCGAGGCACTTGTTGATCTTGTCAGCGCGGCGCTCGTAACCTTCGAACGTAACAGTCATAGTTATTTCCCTCCCTTTCTACTCGTGAACCGGGAACACGCTGGCGACGGAGTGAGTCTCCTCGTCGGTGCGCGGGTCGATGTACTTGGCAGCGTTCTCCCACTGACCATAGTGGCCCATAGCGCCAGCGATGGCCTCCTCGGGGGTCTTGCCGGCCTTGACGGCGTCGGTGAACTTACCGAGGTTCAGGAACTCGAACGCGATGATCTCGTTCTTGTCGTTGAGAGCCATGCGGGTGACGTAGCCCTGAGCGAGCTCGAGGTAACGAGCGCCCTTGGCCTTGGTGCCGAACATGGTGCCGACCTGAGAGCGAAGGCCCTTGCCGAGGTCGTCGAGGGAGGCGCCCACGGGCAGGCCGCCCTCGGAGAACGCGGTCTGGCTGCGGCCGTAAACGATCTGCAGGAAGATCTCGCGCATAGCAACGTTGATGGCGTCGCAGACGAGGTCGGTGTTGAGGGCCTCGAGGATGGTCTTACCGGGAAGGATCTCGGAAGCCATGGCGGCAGAGTGGGTCATGCCCGAGCAGCCGATGGTCTCAACGAGGGCCTCCTCGATGATGCCGTCCTTGACGTTCAGCGTGAGCTTGCAGGCGCCCTGCTGAGGTGCGCACCAACCCACACCGTGCGTAAGACCGGAGATGTCGGAAATCTCCTTAGCCTGGACCCACTTGCCCTCCTCGGGGATGGGTGCGGGGCCGTGGTATGCACCCTTGGCAACGGGGCACATGTTCTCCACTTCCTGTGAGTACTGCATGCCTCTCCTCTCTATCGTGTTGGCGTCCCGTCTGGGGGTCGTGGCTGGCGATTGCCGGGCGACCCTTCGAAAGGGACATGACATGCAGCCCCTATAATACCGCGAAATGCACGGAATATTCGGCGAACGGCTCAGTTTTCGTAGCGAGAAGTCCGGAAGTTTTAATTGAAACGGTTTAACTCTATATTCTGTGGTCGTGAACTTTTGTAGAGGGGGTTCGTCTTGGGCAAGCTTTTGGTCAGCTCTTGTAAGCGTTGCAGGGGCTGACCTGTTGCAACGGTGCCGTTCGCCGCCTGTTTATTGCCTTTGGCCGCGCGAATGTATTGTTTTGCGTGAATGTTTTGGTGGCATGCTTCAATCGTGTTGTATTGGATGGCAAGCAGATCCAGGCGAAGGGAGCGCCATGCAGCGCGTTTGGAGAACGGTTACCGGCTTTTACCATGTTTGTGCCCGCGGTACGGGCAAGCAGCTCATCTTTGAGGGCGATGAAGACCGGTGGGAGTTTTTGGAGCTGATGCGCGAGTGCTGCCGCGAGGCGGGCGTGACGGTTATCGCCTGGTGCCTTATGGGCAATCACGTGCATCTGGTGCTGGCAGATTACGAGGACGCGATGAGCGCGGCGATGCACCGGCTGCTTTTGACGTACGCGCGGCGGTTCAATAAACGCACGGGGCGCACAGGTCATCTGTTCCAGAACCGTTTTGACCGGCGCTCGCTCGATACCGACCGTTATCTAATGGCTGCCATTTGCTATGTTCACGCTAATCCGCAGGAGGCGGGTATCGCCCTGATCGAGCGCTATCCGTGGAGCAGCTTTGCCGAGTATCTGAGAGCGTATGACAACGATACGACGAGGGGATTTTCGGACCCTTCTTGTGTGCTTGAGCTCTTTGAGTCTGCCAAGGGGTTTCTGGATTATTCTCTGTCGATGCCCGATGGTTCCGATCCGGTGATTCACGATATGGATGAGACAGAGTGGGAGCGGCGTGCGTTTGCCGACAAGATGGCGAAGCGCCTGGGCGTGCCGCTCAACGAACTCAAGACCGTAGCGCCCTCGCGGCGAGATGGAATCATTTTCGCCCTGCACGATGTCGGCTACACGGTGCGCGAGATCGAACGATATACGGGAATCAGCAAGAGTACCGTCTCTCGTATCGTGCGCGCTTATGTTCGGGTGAATGCTCAGGCTGAGGGCTCGGAATAGAAAATGGCCGAACCACTCTTGTCAAGCGATTCGGCCAACAAAATTCTTAAGATTTGGGACAAATACTACTGATTATTTTGTCCCGTGAGCATGCCGTCGAGGGTGCGCCAGGCGAGCTCGGCGCATTTGACGCGGGCGGGCATGTGCGAGATGTCCTGGAGCTGGGCGGCTTCGTCCAGGTCTTCCAAGTCCTCCTCGGAGAGCTGCTCGCCGCGGATCATGGCGAGGAAGAGCTCTGCCAGGTGGCGAGCTTCCTCGACGGTCTCGCCGGTGATGAGGTCGGCCATGATGTCGGCACTGGCCTGGCTGATGGCGCAGCCGTGACCGGTAAAGGAGGCCTCCTCGATCACGTTGTTCTCGACACGCAGCTGCAAGGTGAGCTCGTCTCCGCAGCTAGGGTTGATGCCGTCGTGCTCGTGCGTGGGAGCATCCATCTCGTACTTATAGTCGGGGTGCGAGTTGTGCTCCATAAATGTGGTGGAGGTGTACAGATTACCCATTGAATGTGCTCCAAACGTGATGCAGGCCGGCGATGAACTTGTCGATGTCGGCCTTGTCGTTGTAGAAGGCCACGCTGGCGCGGCAGCAGGCAAGGTTCTCGACGCCCAGCCAGGTGAGCAGCGGCTGCGCGCAGTGGTGACCGGCGCGGATGCAGACGCCGTCCATGTCCATGATGCTCGCGACATCGTGCGGGTGGATGCCCTTGACATTAAAGCTCACGACGCCGTGGTGGTTATCCCAATAGATTGAGCCGATGATCTGGACAAAGTCGAGCTGCATGAGCTCGCCCATCAGGTAGTGGACGAGTGCCTGCTCGCGTGCCTGGATGTTTTCGTAGCCCACCGTGTTGACGAGGTAGTCGAGGGCGGCGCCTGTGGCGAAGATGCCGGCGGCGTCCTGCGTGCCGGCCTCGAACTTCTCGGGGACGGGAGCCCAGACGGCGTCCTGCTCAGTAACCGAGTCGATCATCTCACCGCCGGTAAGCATGGGCGGCATGGCGTTGAGCAGGTCCATCTTGCCCCACAGCACGCCGATGCCCATGGGGCCCATGGCCTTGTGCGCACTAAAGGCAAAGAAGTCGGCGCCCAGGTCGGCCACATCGACCGGCATGTGCGGCAGCGACTGCGCGCCGTCGACGACCAGGTAGCCGCCGTACTTGTGCACGAGTTTGCCGAGGTTCTTGACCGGGTTCTCGACGCCCAGCACGTTGGAGACCTGTCCCACGGCTAGGATCTTGGTCTTGGGACCCACCTTGGCAAGAACCTCCTCGGTGGTGAGCTGGCCGGTCTTGGTGGGGTAGAGGTAGACGAGCTTGGCGCCGGTCTCGCGGCAGTCCTGCTGCCACGGAATCAGGTTGGAGTGGTGCTCCATAATGGTGATGACGACCTCGTCGCCCGGTTCGAGCACTGTGGGCGCAAAGCTCTTAGCGACCAGGTTGAGCGACTCGCTCGTGTTGCGGGTGAAGACGACCTCGTTGGCCTGTGAGGCGCCGATGAGGTCAGCGATCTGCTGGCGGACCTTCGCGATGGCGTCGGTGGCCTCGACGGACAGCGAGTACAGGCCGCGCAGGGGGTTGGCGTTCATGCGCTGGTAGAAGTCGCGTTCGGCGTCGAGCACACAGGCAGGGCGCTGCGCGGTGGCGGCGCTATCGAGGAAGGCGATCTCGGGGTGCTGCTGGAACAGCGGGAACTGGCCCTTGTAGGGGTTGGTCTCGATGTCCACGGTGGGCCAGCCGCGCGAAGCCTCGTCGCTGGCGTCGAGCTCCATGGGCTCGGGGGCAGTACAGGTATCGCATTTAACGTGCTCGGTGTCGATCATGCGAGCTCCTCTTCAAAGTTGTCGATCAGGTTGTTGCCTAGGCGGACGACGGCGGCGCGGGTGCGCTCGTCGGTGGCGGAAAGCGCGGCGTCCTCCAGCTTGGCGCGGATGAACAGGTCCTCGGCGGCGTTTTGGTCAAGGCCGCGGCAGGCGAGGTAGAACAGCTGCTCGTCGCGGACGTGGCCGATGGTGGCGCCGTGGTTGCCGGCGACGTCGTCCTCGTCGCAGAGAATGACGGGAACGGTCTTGTTGTCGACGCCCTTGTTGGCCAAAAGCACCGTCTCGCGTTCGGTGCCGGTTGCACCCTTGCAGCCGTGCACGAGGTCGATGGTGCCACGGTAGACCTTCTTGGACGTGCCGGTCAGCACGCCGTTGGCGTCGATCTCGCACTCGGTCTTGCGACCGCGGTGGCGCAGCTCGTAGTTAAAGTCGCGCACCTGCTCGCGGGCGCCCAGGTAATCGGTATCGATGGTCACCTTGGCGGTGTCGCCCAGCAGGTCGCCGGCAAGGCCGGTGGCGCTGGCGCCGGCACCCAGGACGGTGTGCTGCACGTTGACGCGCGCGCCCTCGTCCAGGAACAGGCCGGTGTCGTCGAGTGCGATCCAGCTGTCGTCGAGTGTCTGCGTGCAGGTCACGTTGACGGTGGCGTACTCGTGGGCGCACACGCGTAGCACGGAGCCCACGACACCCTCGCCGGTAACAGGAGAGTCTAGGGCAATATGCAGGTCGAGCGTTGCCTGCGGGCGAGCGACGACGTCGATGGCGGCGATGGCCGCGGCGGCATCGACACCGCTCACACGCACGGTAACCGTGGCGTGCTGGTATGCGGGCACATCGATGACGATGCGCTTGGTAGCGTGCTCGGCCAAGTAGGCGTAGGCAGCCTCGCCCATGCCGGTTTCGAAGGCCTCGGCAGGGGAGAGCTCCTCCTCGAGCTTGATGGCGCCGGCCTGGTAGACGGAGGTGGCGGGCACGTCGAGCTCGGTCTCGGGCGTGATGCGGGCGCGGTCGGCGGCATCACCGGGGGCGGAGGAGCGGCGCTCGGGGAAGCGCTCGGCCATGGCGTCCATGGCGGCGTCGAACGCGTCTGTCACGCCAATAAACTGCTCGCCCAAGCCTTCGACCTCAACGGCCTCCGCGGGAGCGGCGGCAAGCTCGTCAGAGAGCTCGAGCTTGGTCTGATTCATCTTCAGCCAGCCCCAAGTGGCAGCCGGCATCGCGTTGACCTGCTCAAGGGTGGTAGCAGCGGTGTTGGTTTCCTGTTTCATTATCCGATCGCTCCTTCCATCTCGAGCTTGATCAGGTTGTTCATCTCGACGGCGTACTCCAGCGGCAGCTCCTTGGAGACCGGGTTGGCAAAGCCGTTGACGATCATGGTGCGGGCCTCTTCCTCCGAGATGCCGCGGCTCATCAGGTAGAACACCTTGTCGTCGCCGATGCGGCCGATGGTGGCCTCGTGGCCGATGTCGACGTTCTTGGCGCGGATGTCCATGGCGGGGATGGTGTCGGAGCGGCTCTGGTCGTCGAGCATGAGCGACTGGCAGCTCACGGTTGCCTTGGAACCCTCGGCCTTGGGCGTGGCCACGATGGAGCTGCGGAAGGTCTGAATGCCGCCGCTCTTGGAGATGCCCTTGGTCTCGACGGTTGCCGAGGTCTCGGGGGCGTTGAGCACGACCTTACAGCCGGTATCGAGGTTCTGCCCGGCGCCGGCAAAGGTGATGCCGGTAAAGCTCGACCGGGCGCGGCGGCCGTTGAGCACACTCATGGGGTAGAGGTAGCCCACGTGGCTGCCGAAGGAGCCACTGATCCACTCTATGTCGCCATCCTCGTCCACGCGCGCACGCTTGGTGTTGAGGTTGTACATGTTTTTGGACCAGTTCTCGATGGTCGAGTAGCGCAGGTGCGCACGCTTGCCCACAAAGAGCTCGACGGCGCCGGCGTGGAGGTTGGCAACGTTGTACTTGGGCGCGGAGCAACCCTCGATGAAGTGCAGGTCGGCGTCGTCCTCGACGATGATGAGCGTGTGCTCAAACTGGCCGGCGCCCTTGGCGTTAAGGCGGAAGTAGCTCTGCAGCGGGAAGTCCAACTTGGTGCCCTTGGGCACGTAGACAAACGAGCCGCCCGACCATACGGCGCCGTGCAGGGCCGCAAACTTGTGGTCGGTGGGCGGGATGAGCGTCATAAACTTCTCGTGGATGAGCGGCTCCCACTGCGGGTCGTGCAGGGCCTCCTCGATGCCGGAATAGACGATACCCATCTTGGACGCGGTGTCCTGCATGTTGTGGTAGACCAGCTCAGAGTCGTACTGCGCGCCGACGCCCGCCAGGTAGCTGCGCTCGGCCTCGGGGATGCCCAGGCGCTCAAAGGTGTTCTTGATGTCGTCGGGCACCGACTCCCAGTCGTGCTTTTGGTCGGTGTTGGGCTTGACGTAGGTGACGATGTTGTCCATGTCCAGGCCCTCGATGGAGGGGCCCCACGTCGGGTCGGGAAAACGATTGAAGATCTCGAGGGACTTTAAGCGCAGATCGAGCATCCACTGTGGCTCGTCCTTCTTGGCGCTGATCTCGCGCACGATGTCGGGCGTGATGCCGGCGTCGAGGCGCTCGAATCCCTCCTCGCCGTAGGTGAAGTCGTAGAGGCTGCGGTCGATGTCCGCGACCTCGGTGCGGTTCTTGGTCATTGCGTCGCCCCTTTACGCCTGCTGCTCGGCAGCGGCGGCCTCGGCCTGGGCGCGCTGCTCGGCGGCCTCGCGCTCGAAGGTCTCAAAGCCGTTCTTGTCGATCCAGGGGATCAGCGAGGCATCGTCCTCGCGCACGATGTGGCCCTTGACCATAACGTGGACGCGGTCGACATCCAGGTGCTCCAGGATGCGCGTGTTGTGCGTGATGATGAGCATGGAGCCGTCGCAGCTCTTGCGGTAGGCGTCCATACCGTGGCTGACGGTGGACAGGGCGTCGACGTCCAGGCCGGAGTCGGTCTCGTCCAAGATGGCGAGCTTGGGCTGCAGCAGCAGAAGCTGGAGCATCTCGACCTTCTTTTTCTCGCCGCCCGAGAAGCCCACGCCCAGCTCACGGTTGAGGTAGGCGGTATCCATGTTAAGCTCGGCCGCGAGCTCCTTGACGCGACGACGGAATTCCTTGCCCTTCATCTCCAGGCCGGGGCGGCCGGCGATACTGGCGCGCAAAAAGCTCGACAGTGGCACGCCGGGGATCTCGACAGGGGCCTGGAAGCTCAGGAACAGGCCGGCGCGCGAGCGCTTGTCGGTGGTGAGCTCGGTGATGTCCTGGCCGTCAAAGACGATGCGGCCGTCGTTGACCGTGTAGACGGGGTCGCCCATGACCAGGTGGCCGAGGGTAGACTTGCCGGCGCCGTTGGGGCCCATCAGCACGTGGGTCTCGCCGGCGGCGACGTTGAGGTTGACATTGTGGAGGATGGTCTTCTCGTCCACGGAGGCGGTGAGACCTTCGATGGAAAGCAGCGGATTTGCGCTCATGCTGTCCCTCTCTGTATATGGTGTACTCATAGGTGTACTAAACCCTAGGAATCTTCTCGGAATAAAGTTACTATGGGTTCGGCGTTAGTCAAGGGAAAACCCGACTAATCCACTCGACTTTTCAAATTCTGGGACAAAATAACCTGTTGTGTTTGTCCCACTTATTTAAGATTTGGGACAAACAAACCTGGTTATGTTGTTCCAGATGCGATGGGAGGGTAGGTATGCTCATTTCTTCTAAGGGCCGCTATGCCCTCCGACTGATGATCTATATCGCGGCGCTTGGTGACGCCGAGGGCAAGATTGCCCTTCGCGAGGTCGCCGACCGCGAGCATATCTCGCAAAAGTATTTGGAGCAGCTGGTTCGTCCGCTTATGAAGGCGGGCCTGCTTAAGAGTGTGCGCGGCAAGGGCGGCGGCTACATGATGGCCAAGGACCCGGCCGAGGTGCGTGCCGGCGACATCCTGCGTGCCGTTGAGGGCAGCACGGCCCCGGTGGCGTGCGATGGCATCGACAACAGCTGCACCCGCAGCGACCTTTGCTCGACCGTCAAGTTCTGGCGTGGTCTGGACGACGTGATCGAAAAGTACGTCGACGGCGTGACGTTGGCCGACCTGGCCGCCGTCCCCGAGATCAACTTTGACATTAAGCTGTAGGGCTGCAAATGACATCTCTCGACAAGGTGTATAAGCAAATTGAAGTTTTTGCTCGGGAATGTGACGCCGAGAAGGTTGTGCTGTTTGGTTCCCGCGCTCGAGGTGACAACTTGCCTAAGAGCGATATTGACATCGCCGTAGCAGGTTGCCGGGATTTCGGCCGGTTGTCATATTTGATCGAGGAGCGTCTTGATACTCTTTTAGATGTAGATGTCGTCAATCTCGACGAGTCCTTATCGCGTCAATTGCTCGATGAAATTGCCAGGGATGGTGTGATTCTGTATGAAAAAATATGAGAACTTTGTCAGCGCCTTGGCGAATCTTGAGGATGCGCCCAATCAGGATCTCAACAATGATTTTGTTCAGAGTGGTTTGATTAATAAGTTCAATCTTCAATTTGAACTGAGCTGGAAGCTCCTTAAGCGTCTGCTCGAGTATGAGGGCGCCACGCTTGCCGCGTCGGGGTCTCCTCGTGCCATCTTGAAGGAGTCCTACCGATTCTACGACTTTATTGATGAGGCGGCCTGGCTAGATATGCTCAAAGACCGCAATACGAACGTCCATATCTATGACAACAAGCTCGCTCAAGATTTGATTCAGCGCATCTTGAACGTATATATTCCCGCTTTTTGTCAGTTGAGGGACGGGCTGATGGAGCGATACGGCGAGCTTCTGATGGCGCCCGACGACCAGTTTGTTTAATTCCTTAAGTTTTCGCGGAGGGTTGTTGCCGTTTACCGAGAGGTTGTTGTGCAACAACGGGTGAGCTGCAATACTTATTTTTATCTTTGCAAACTGCACTTTAACTATACCAATGCAGGGAGGATCTTATGCAGCCCAAGCATTCTGCGATTGTCGCGGGCCTGACGCTGGCGCTTTCGTTTGGCGCCGTTACCGCACCCGCGCCCGCCGTCGCCGAGGAGCCCACGCCGGGCGTTGCCTCGGATGCCACCGATATTGATAAGGGTCTCTATACCCAGCAGTCCTTCTCGGGCGTGCTGAGGTCGGTCCAGGGCGTTTCGTTTGTTAACGTGACCCCCGAGATGAAGTACTTTACCAAGTACGAGAGCCATGGCAACTATAACCAGGGCTTTTCGTATGGCGACGGCTATAACGCGCTGGGCTATTACCAGTTCGACCGTCGATGGTCGCTCATTCCGTTTATGAAGCAGGCCTACAACTACAACCCCGAAAAATACAGCATGCTCAAGGATGCGATTGATCGCGGCAGCGAGATTTCCAACACGAGCAATGCCATGTACGAGAACGGCCAGCTCACCGAGCTGGGCCGTATTGCGCAGGAGGCCTTCCAAGGTGCGTACAACACCGATCCTGTTGAGTTCTCAGCACTTCAAGATGCCTATGCGTATAACTCGTACTATGCGGTGACCGAGGCGTGGCTCAAGAGCGGCTTGGGCATTGATATTTCGGGCCGCGCCGACTGCGTCAAGGGCATGGTGTGGAGCATCACCAACATGTGCGGCACCGGTGGCTGCAGGGACTTTTTCCGCTGGGCGAATCTTTCTAACGGTATGAGTGATCGCGAGTTTGTGACGGCGCTTTCCAACAGCGTGGTCAATAACGTGGCGACCAAGTATTCGAGCCAGCCCCAGTATCATGAGGGCTGGAAGAACCGCTACCGCAACGAGCTGAAGGACTGCTTGGCTTATATCGCCGAGGATGAGGCTGCCGCTGCGACGCCCGTGCAGCCCGAGCCTACGCCGGCACCCTCGCCGACACCTGATTCGAATGACGACTCGAGTGACGATGCCAACGATGACAGGATGGATGCGCCCTCGACCGATACTGACGGTGATGGTTCTGCTGGTGGTACTACCAACGACGGCTCTACCTCGAACGGCTCCGATTCGAACGGCTCTGCTGCGGGCGATTCGTCTTCAAGCTCTGCCGGCAATACGGACAGCGACGCTTCTGGTTCGACCGGTGCTGGCACCTCTAACTCATCCACCGGCTCGAGCGATTCGTCCGCTGACACCGGCTCTAACAACGGCTCTGGCTCTGATGCAACACCTGATTCCGATGCTTCCAAGGACGACTCGAATAAGGTGCCGGACGCCCCCGTTGCTTCGCCGGACAAGAAGCCTTCTTTCTCCGTGCAGCTTGGTTCTACGCTGGGCTCTTCGCTGATGGCTGGCGTCAATAATGGCTCGACCCAGAACAAGGACAACTCTGATCAGGTTTCCACGGAAAAGACCGAGGCCGCAAAGGGCGACTCCAAGGGCAAGGCTTCCGAAAAGGCTGAATCCGATAAGGGTCCTAGCTCTGATGAGAAGGGCGACAAGTCCGGTCAGAAGAAGGACGAGAGCAAGACCGAGGGCGAAAAGAAACAGCCCGAAGACGACGACAAGAGCGGTGCTGACAACCAGGTCCAAGAGCAAAATGACTCCAAGACGGTGACCACTACAACCACGACGACTACAACGACCAAGTCATCTGGCGGTAACATGCCCAAGACGGGCGACCTTATCGTTATGGCGAGCCTTGCCAGTGCAAGCTTGGCCACACTGGGCGCTACGTCTATCGTAAGTGGTAAGCATAAGCTCGATCAGCAGAAGAAAGCTTCTGGGGAGGACGGCTCGGAGGAGTAGCCTCTTGGTTGCTAGATAACTAAAGAGTTGGGACGGGGTCCGGTGCGAATGCATCGGGCCCCGTTTTGTTGTGCAACGATTAGTTATGCCCCCTCACACCTCTTGTTGCTACCGTTGCCCGATATGTTCGCACGGCGTCGTCGGTACGCGCGAGGCGGTCATTACAATTGGCATCGTGCAGCGATTTAGGGGGAACGTTTTGGTGTCTGAACAGGCAAATGTTGATTGTGCTGCTGGCTTTGGCGTGCGCTTGATCGGCTGTGCCGACGATGCGGTTTTGCCCATTGGCATGCACGACTATGCGGAGGCCCTTGGTTGCTGCATGCTGGTTGACAAGACCATGTTTATTGCCGATGTGTTGGACTGCGACGCGTCCGTTGTGGTGTGCTGTCGACCCGAGGGTTTTGGCAAGAGCATGAACTTGTCGATGCTTAGGGCTTTTCTGGAGCGTCCAGCGGTCGGTCGCTCTGGTCAGCGTTTGTTTGCCGATGCTCAGATTTGGGATGCGAACGGCGGGCGCTATCGGGATGAGTATGCTTGCTATCCGGTGATATCGCTGGACTTTTCTGGCGTCGCGAGGCGTGGCCCCGCTATTGCCGGCGTCGTGCGCGATGCCCTTTCGGGCGAGTGCGCTCGCTTGTTGGCGCTCTTGGAGGCTCCGGATTTAGCTCGAGATAAGGTGCGTCACATCGAACGTGTCGCGCGTGGCGTGGCGAGCGCGGACGAGGTTGACTCGGTGCTCGGTGTGCTCATAGAGCTGCTGGAGGTTGCCTGCGATGAGCAGGTTGTATTGCTCGTTGATGGGTACGATGCGGCGTGGTCTCGCCGTGCGAGCGCGAGGGACGCTTCCGTCGCCGATCCGGCAGAACTACTTGACCGTGTGCTGTTTGACGCCATTGCCACTGCGCGCGATTCGTTGCGGCTGACGTGTCTGATGGGGGAGTGTCCCGGTCCTGCCGAAGCGGCGCTTTCTTCGCGCGGCTGCTCGTATTGTCTGACGACGCCGCTGTCGGCGTGGTGTGACCGATGTTTCGGTTTTTCGGATGCCGAGGTCGATTCTCTTTTGAATCATGCTGGGCGCGAGGAATACCTGGATGATGCGCGTGAATGGCTCGAGGGGTATCGGTTTGGCAGGGCCTATTGCTCGAGTCCAGAGCGTGTGATCGGTTTTCTGGGCCGAGGCTGCACGGCGCCTGTGCGTGCCGATCTGTATGGATATGTCGATTGCCTGAGTAGGGTAGTTGCCGGGTGGAATCTCGACCGCCTTTCGGTCTTGTTTGATTTGCTCGAGGCCCATGGGCGCGCTGAGGTCCCGCTTTGTTTGGGCACTGCAGAGCCAGATGTCTCGCCTGACGATGGCATGTGGACAGCGCTGTATCTGTCCGGTTTTCTCACGACGGATATGACTGAGGAGCCAGAGCATGGCGATCGCCTCCGTGCTTTGCGATTGCCCAATAACGAGCTTCGCCAGGCCTTGCGTCTAGTGATTATTGAGTGGTTTGAGTGCGCTGCAGAAGACATTCGAGACGTCGATGCGTTTCGCGACGGGCTGTGCCATGGGAACGAGGATACCGTGAGGCGGGCGCTAAGCCGCATCTTGGGAGATGCGGGAATCGGTGCGACCGACCCAGATACACCGCTGCCATATCACCTACTCTTGCAAGGACTCTGCTTTGGATTGCCGGGCTATGCCAATCCTGCTTCGAGGCGAAAGTGTGGCGCGGATCGCTGGGACATCCAGGTTTTTCCTACGGGCGCCGTGTTCGACATAGCCGATACGATCGGTATGCTGGGCGAGCGCCCGCTGATAACGATTAACTTGATGTATGACCCCGATGTGGATGCGCTGGGCCTGGAATTGCTGGCCGTGCAGGCGCTACTCGACATAGAGCGCGACGGCATCGACGAAATCCGTGTGCCGCGCCCCGGCGTGGGTCGCATGCGCTGGGGGTTCGGTTTTGATGGGCAGCATGTGGCTACGGTGTGCCAGCGGCTTTAAGCACCAAGGTGTTTCCGGCTTCCGTTACTCGGCGTCCTTCAGGGGCGGCATGGGCTTCCAGTTGGGGTCCTTGACGATCTTGCGGGCGTCCTTCATGCCACGGCGCAGCGCCGGAATACCGGTCTTAAAGCACTTGTCAACGGTGGCCAGGCGAATGAACTCCTTGCAGAAGGTCGCGGCGTTGCCCAGACGGAACAGCATGGGGTGATAGTCGCCATAGATCTGCATGTAGCGGGCCAGATAACCGCGGTTGCGCATGATGTAGTAGCGGTTGGTGTCGCTCGTGGAGTTGAGTTGGCGCTTACCGGCGATGTCCCAGTTAGAGACAGCGCGGGCGCGCTTGAGCACCACGTCGGCAACAACGGCGGCGGGGAAGTGCTGGCTGGCCACGTAGCCATAGCAGGCATCGTCGCCGTAGATGAAGAAGCGCGCATCGGGCAGGCCGATCTTGTCGACCACGCGGCGCGAGAACATGCCGCCCTCAAAGCACAGCTGGTTCATGGCGCGATAGCCCTCGGGGCCCAAGTCCCACTTGGCGACGGGGTTAGGAATGCCGAGCGAAAGGATGAGCTGGTACTGCCAAAAGAAGGCGCCGCCGTCGAAGTCTAGGCGCGAACCCTGGATAACATCGTAGCGGTCGGTCCATTTGGCCAAGCGCTCGATGCCTTCGGGGATGACGAGCACGTCGTCGTCCATGACCCAGAACCACTGGGCACCCAGGTCGTAGGCGCATTTAGTGCCGGCGGAGAAGCCGCCCGCACCGCCGCCGTTTTCGAGCTGCGGGGCGTAGATGACACGGTCGGTTCCGCCCTGCGCGTCGGGCTGCTCGGTGTCGATGCCCCACAGGTTGGCCAGGCGCTCGTTGAATGCGGCGCACATGGCCTCGGTCTCGCGCGAATTCTCGTTATCTACAATCACGATGCGCCAGGGCGTTGCCGTGAGCTCGGTCATGGAGCCGAACAAGTTAGCCAGGAGTTCCTGGCGCTTGTACGTAACGACGACGATGGCGAGCTTATCGATGGGAGCGGGAAGGGTGGAAGTCATGAACGAGAATATCCTTTCGCGTGGGCAGCATATCGGCCCTGCGGAATAAACAACGTGTCCCATGGGACACGACTATTGTAAGCGTAGGCGGGCGCCCGCGGGTAATGTTCCGCTAATCACCAAGAACGTTTGCTGCAAGCCTGGTTGACGTGTGGGCGTAGCGAGATTGCATGCGCGCATTGTGGTATTACATAGGTGCCGATTCTTGTGAACGCAATCTTTCTGTTTGGATGACCTGTGAATAAAACTCGTTTGGCCTCCCTTGCCGATAGCCTTTCCGTCAAGGTCATGTTGCTGTTTTTGGTTCTTCAGGTCGCATTTGTCCTGAGCAATACCGCGGCGAATTGCCTACCGAGGCCCGTTATCGAGTCGCATGCGCAGGGTTCGGAGTCCTCGACCCTGTTGTCTGACATGTATGTCTACGACCACCGTGTTGCAGCTGGTCCTGTTTGCTTTGATAACAATCGTTTTGTCATTGAAGTCGCACAGCAAAAGGATCAAGGTTCTCCGTTTAAGACGATGGCTGTTGCCGAGATCGATGACGTTACGAAAGCCGGCGGGATTACGCACCAGCAGTACTACCGGTATTGGCACGGATGGCAGCTACTTACGAATGTCTGCCTGCTTATTGGCGGTATCGACGTTGTCGTGGTGCCCGCGGCTGCTCTGGCGATTGCCGGCTCCGCTTGCGCTTACGTTGCCTTGCGCGAGCGGTTTTCAATGCCAGTGACGTTGGGTTTCCTTGCAATCCTGTTGTTCTCGACCAATCATTTTTTCAATGTTATCGGCGATCTGCTGCTGTGTATCTCGTTTTTTGTGGCGCTCATCATGATGTCTTGCATGAGCCTTCGTTTGGACTCGGCCCCGAACGCACGGGTTTTCACAAGCCGCCTTGTCCTTTGGTCGATAGCGACTGGCGCCGTGTTTTCGTTTCTTGACTTTTTAACGATTCCTGCCGCAGTTGTCGCCCTGCATTGCTTTTTCGCCTTTATTGCGCTCCCCGAGGGCGAGCGTCCCAAGCGCTGCGTCGTTACGATGCTGCAGGCGCTCTTTGGGTTTGGGCTTTCGTTTGTCTTTACCTGGGCGATGAAATGGGTTGTCGCTGCATCGGTGTTGGGTTTGAACGAGGTCTTTTCGAACGTTCTGGACGAGATGGGCCTTTGGTCTGCACACGGTGCGTCGTCGCTGCTGCCTCAAGCTGACTGGCCTCAGATTTTGAAGGAGTTTTATTGCATGAGCCCGCAGCTGTTTGCCATTTGCTCAACTGCTGGTTATGCGATGCTCTCGAACGTCGTTTGTCTTGTTTCGTTTGCTGCCGTATTGGTGACCTGGATTGCCGTACTCGTATGCTCAATACGGGTTGGCGCGCAAGAGGGTCGTCGTCGCAAAGTGTTGATCCAGTCGCTGCTCATGGCACTGCCTCTGGTGGTTGTTCTGGGTTATTTCGTAGTTATGCACGACCATGCGATCGTTCATATTCCGGTATTTGGCTGCAAGAATTGGGCGATTGTTTTTGCGATTTTATTTGCTTCTGGTGTAAGCGCGCTTCGTGGTCTGCAGGGTCAGAAGGACGTCTAACTGTTCATATGGGCCTTGATGGTGTCGACCACAGTCCGGCGAACGATATCCACGAGGAGCAGGGCAAGCGCGAGACAAAGGCTCATAAGGATTCCGAGCAAAATGGCGGCGGCTGGACGGGGCTCTCCCGTTTGGATGCCTGTCGCCATGGTGTAGATTGCATTGTCGAAGATGGGTCGCCAGACGTTGCAGGTAAACGATTGTACGGCGTAGAAAGCGAGCGTTCCTGCGGCGAGAGACATGATTGTCTTGTCTGCAGCTGAGACTTCGTGGCGCGGCTGATGGAGCGCTGCGGCGGCAACGGATGCGGCGGCCAAGATAAAGGATATGACGGAAGTGGACTTATAAGAGAGCTTCCAGAGCGCGTCGTACTGGCAATTTGCCGATAGCAGGAGCTCGAGCGCGACGGTGGCTGCAATGAGTCCGATAAGCACGATCTTGGATTTTTGAGCGCCGGATGCGTTGCTGTGGCATTCGAGGACAAAACGCATTTCTCCAGCTGCAAAACGCGACCAGGTAGGTAACGGCGCTCATGAGCTTGCGCCACAAAATGATACCGGCAGCTTCGTTTGCCGTCGCCGCGATGTAGCAGTTGATTCCAAATGTTGCGAGCACGAGAAGTGCTACGACAAACGGGGCCCTTATGCTGCCGATTCGCTGCCGTATCGTCGCAATCACTGGGACGAGCAATACGGATGCCGCGTAGACCCAGATAAACTCAATGCCCAGCGTAAGCCAGCCAATCTCATGTAGGGAGATTTCGGGTAGGGGATAGACGTACATCGAGACAAGCAGGCAGACAGCGCAATAAAAGAGTGTGGGCAAGACGATCTTCTTTAACCGCGCAAACGATTTACGAGTGAGGCCCTGCGCGGACGAACCGTTTTGGAGGGCGCGTACCGCCGAGGGAATAAGGAAGTACCCCGAGATCATAAAAAAGACCTCGTTGGCCCAGCAACCTAGCAGGTTAATAAAGCCGAGCGCACCGGAGTAAGGGAAGACGGCGAGTGGCGCATATTCCGGTAGGCCGGTGCAGACGGCTTGGAAGGTCCACTGAAACGTGTGGAATATGGCGATCCCAGCGACCGCGACCAAGCGCAGCGCTTCGATTGAGGTATTTCTGCTTGCTTTTCTGCCCATCAGACTATTTTCCAGCGCGCGCGTTGTATGAACCAAAGTGGGATGCAATCATTTTTAGAGTTTGCTTGGGCCCTTTGTTCCATACGTTATACAAGCCTTCGCCCACGAGGTCCTTGGCGTATGCGCAGTAGCTGATTTTAGGGTTGGCGATGCCCATATACTCGGCATAGAGCTTTTTAGCCGCGGGAGTAACGCGAGGATTGGCAAATACCAGCTCTTGCGGCATGCGTTCGAACATCCTGTGGATGGCCTGCTCGATTTCGGGGTGACCGTCAATTCCTGTGTGCTCAATCATGATGCCCATATAGGTGAAGCCACGTGTGATTTGCGGTGTCCAGACGGCGGAGTCGGTGACGTTGAGCCGCTCAAGAATATCGACCATATCGTTCCAGCGATTAAACGGCATCAAGGGGTCACGCTTTGCCAGGGCGGCTGCCTTTTCGGGTGTTTCCTCGCGGTAGCAGTAATACGGCTTGGGCCAGTAAGCGATGGCCTTTGCCTGGCAGAGCGTTTCGACAAGGAATGGATTGTCGGCCCAGCCCGCACCGGGGATTTCCTTAAACCAGATATTGTTTTGCATCAGAAAGTCGCGACGATAGATTGCCGACCAAATGGACGGATGATGGGCCAGCAGGTGTGGAGCGTCGTGAATGGTGAACGGTTGCCGGGGTGGATTGATGCGACCGCGATATGCGCAATGTAGTTTGACCTCTTGGGGGGTATCGGGGTTGCGAATGATCCAATACGGGGTCTCAATAATATCGAGCTTGTTCGGATTGCCAAATTCGCGCTTGGCAAAGGCAAGCGTGTCGGAGTACATTCCGGGCTCGATCCAGTCATCGGGCTCGAGGATGGCAATCCAGTCGCCCTTTGCCTCGCGAATGCCCAGATTGCAGGTTGCGCCGTAACCCTGGTTTGCCTTATCAATCACTCGAACGCGTGAGTCGCGCGCAGCGAAACCTTGCATAATAGCGAGCGAGTTGTCGGTGGATCCGTCGTTGATGGCGAGGATTTCCAGTTCGATATTCTTTTCGTTTAATAAGCTGCCTATAGCCTGAGAAAGATACGGCTCGGCATTGTAGGTGGGCACGATTACGGTCAGCATTTAAACACTTTCTCTAGGCGATTTGGAAGAATTATAGCCTATTACAACGCAACGATTTCAGTTGCATCCGCCATGAAGAAACTAAAACCGTTGCAAATGAGCGAAAGCAACTAAAATAGTTGCTATAATCGCCATGAGGAAAGGAAGCCTGATGAACAATAGATATTCGGCCCTCATGGTTGATATGAGACATTCGAGATGTCTTTCGGACAGTAGGAGGCAAAGCGCGCAGGAAGATCTTGCGAACGCTATGGACTGCACAAACGAGCTGTTTAAAACTGAGCTCGAAATGCCGCTTATGTTTAGTGCGGGCGATGAATTGCAGGGTCTATTTCGTAGTACGGCTGGCGCATTCTTGGCATACAGATTTATTAAGATACTCGTCCAGACGGTTGATCTTAGGGGCGGTATTGGAGTGGGAGAATGGAAAACTCGGATGCAGTCCGCATTGTCGACGGAACAAGACGGGTCAGCATACCATTGTGCGCGTAGAGCAATTGCTGAGTCTGAAAAGGATAAGTACAGCGATTTAAAGATCATTGATGTTTCGGGCGTTTCGCGCGAGAAGGAACTGTGCGCGGCGGGTTGTCTAGAAATAATTGATCGCAGAAACGAGTCGCAGCGTAATTACTGTGAGGTTGTTGAATTACTGCGACCGCTTATGCTGCATGATGACAGAGACGCGACTTTGAGCAAAAGGTATGCTGAGCTAATCGAGGCGCGTATAGGCAAAAAGTACGGCGCTAAAAGCAATCCGAGCGATTGCGCGCCAGTGGCGTTGGGCAGCTCTCTCAACCTCAACGTAGATAGCATCAGGGCTAGTCATGTAGGGCTTGCGGGACAAATGGGTGTTGCGATGGGGAAGACGAGGCAGGGGCTCGAGAAAAGCCTTAGGCTCGCGAACGTTGTAAGAGAAAGAGAGCTGGCTGCTTTCGCCGTTCATTTCCTTAATGAAATGGAGCCGTCATGAGGGTGTTCGGGTGTTTCCTTCTATTCCACATGCTGTTCGATTTTTATTTTCAGACGAATAAGATGGCAGATAAGAAGGATAGCAATAGAATTGCCCTTGGTCTGCACTGTTTAATTTACGCGGCCGGCGCCGCAGCAACAGTAGCTCTTCTGTTTGAGGCGAGTGTAGCCGCCACGGCTGCGTCCTTTACAGTATTTGCTCTTTCACACTGGTTTATCGATGGCAGCCTGAGAAGAAAGATTGCAGGGCTTGATCTCTCACCGGTTGGTAGTTTTTTGATCGATCAGATGCTGCATATTGTACTTTTGTTTATGTTGAGCGTTCTATGTTGTCACCTCTGGGTCATGCGGCCAATTGCTTCGAATCTCTTGGGCAACCGTGGAGCTGAGCTCTCTTGGGTTTCGACATTGTGCTTTTGCGGACGCCCCTGCAGCATCGCTATTGCCAAGGTCCTCCAATTTCTCCGAAACCCTGGTACGGAGCAGTCGGCGTGCACATCAAATGCACATTCAGGCAAGTGGATTGGAATATTTGAAAGACTGATTGTCGCGGCGCTTTCTCTGCTGAACCAATATTCGGCTATTGCATTTATTTTTACTGCAAAAAGTATCGCGCGCTTTAAACAGCTGGAAAGTGACAAGGATTTCGCTGAGGTTTATTTGCTGGGTTCATTGGCGAGCGTGTTTCTAGCAATGGCTTCTGCGGTCTTATTTATGTACTTGTTTAATAGCGCTGGTTGCTGATGCTAATAAAAGCGTTAATAGGAGAAGGACTGAGAGGGGGCCCATGAATAATTCATCTGATGATTTCAGAAAAGAGCTTATTAACAAAATAAAGCCGTGCATTCATAACTTGACCATGCGGCCCGGTTTTTTTCGCGGTGAATATTGTGAATCCTATGATAGATTTGTTGCTGGAGAGGCGGTGTCGTTTCTCTACGTGCGTGATCCAGGGCCATTAAATAACATGTCAGACGCCGATTTTATCGACGTGTTTCTTCACGGGAACAATATTCGTAACTGTTTCTATTTTATTAGAAACTCTGAAAATCCAGTAGTACGAGAAGAGAATAAAGATCTGTATTTCGACAAAAGCCTAACGAAGAAGGAATTTCTTGACAGCATTTATGAGCAGCTGAAGCAAATGGAAGCTATTGACTGCTTCTCAAAGGATGAGATAGATGATCTTGTTTGTGCAATTGGGAACAGTTTGATTAACATTGAAAATCCTAGCGTCAAGGCAGTTTTTGGTAGCCGCAGGTTTTAGAAGTGCCCTACCTTTCTTTGCATAATTAAATGGCATCTTTTGTGCACTCCTCATTAGGGGCGTCCCTTAGAAGCCAATTTCTCTGTGCGATAATCTAAGCACTGTATATATCAAGTTGAGAGCTGGTGACATGCAATGAAAATCAATGTATAAACATCGGTAGAGTTGCTGAGGCTGATGTTGAAATTGATGGTATTGCCGTAGTCGCAGGAGAGAACGGAACGGGAAAAAGCACGGTCGGGAAAGCTCTCTATGCGGCGTTCAACAGTATGTCCGATTCTGAAAATAAAATCGATCGCATGAGGCGCTATAGCGTTGAGCGTGCTCTCAGAAAGGCTTATATAGGCGGTCCTTTCGGTTCCACGCCTCGCCACAGGCGAAGTGCTGGAAGAATATCCGATTTTATCGATAGGGTTTTTTCGGGTAAGTACACGAGAGATGAACTAATTGATGAGATAAAGGACTATTACGGGAAGGAAATCTCTCGTGAAATTGAATCCGATTTCACGAATGGTGTGGCAGGAGTCGCAGATCAAATTATCGAGATCATGGATATTTCCGATGACGAAGCGTTCCGTGCAATTGCGACAAACAGATTCCGAAGCGAGTTCAACGGCCAGATAAATTCTGTTTTCGACGATGAATCCGGAAGAGTCGAGCTCCAGATAAAGGGCTCTTCTACGCTTTTCTCAATCGCAGGTGATGAGGTAACGGAGGTGTGCGACAGAAGAACCTTGCGATTCAGGGCGCATTATCTAGACGATCCGTTCCTGATTGACTCGCTCGCGGGCCCCTACGGCTCCGCTTTTCGTTCCAGAACTCTACTTGGGCATCAGGAGGAGCTTCGCCAAGACCTGATTAGGTCTACCATCCGCAACGATGACAAAGAGTCCTCGCTATTCGACGAAATTGCAATGGAACGGCACCTGAACGTCCTTATGGAGAAAGTCGTCTCCTTATGTCCGGGTCATTTCGAGAAGAGCGGCAGTCGCGATCACCTTATATATCTTGAAGGGGGTTTTGTTCGAGGGCTAGAGCCAGGCAACCTTTCTGCCGGCTTGAAGACGTTCGCTATCATGAAGGTGCTCTTGAAGTCTGGGGCGCTTGAAGCCGGAGGAACCATTATCCTCGATGAGCCTGAGATTCATCTTCATCCCGCATGGCAGCTTGCCTTTGCCGAGATAATCGTGCTGCTCCAGAAGGAGCTCGGAATGCATGTCTTGATGAGTACCCATAGTCCATATTTCTTGAATGCGATCGAAGTGTATTCTAAAAAGTACGGAATTGATGGATTGTGCTCATACTATCTTGCGGAAACCTGCGCCGATGGACGCTCTCGTTTGACCGACATAACCCGCTCAACGGAAGTGGCCTATGAGAAGTTAGCAGCTCCTTTTGATATTCTTGAGAGGGAGGAGTGCGGTCTTGAGTAGCGACTTGTGCATTTCCTGCCCGCATCCGAAGACTCCCGAGGTGCATGATGACGGTGATGAGTGTGTCCGTTGCAGAACCTGTATTCTAAAGGACTGCATGTCCTCAGTATCCAAAACATCTAAAGATGGGGAGTCTTCCCTAGTTGATGACGACTTCTCTATTGTTAATTTTGACTCCGTTACCGAGAGCTACTGCAAAAGAGTTAATAGGCGAATGGATCTTCCGCGCTCTGCTGATGCACTATATTGTGACCGGGAAACGTTATATCTAATTGAATTCAAAAACGGTAGTCTGACGAAGGGGCTGGGAAAGAGGCTTAATTCAAAGCTTGATGAAGAGCTCGGCATCAATCTTGGCCAGAGGGACGCTCTCGTTGAGAAATGCAAGGACAGCGTTTTGATCTGTTCGGATTTATGGGGAAAGAGAACAAGTTGGTTTCGCGAGCACTGCGTTTTTGTTTTGGTGTACAACGGAAACAAGAATGAGCCGACGAATCAGTCGGCGTCAAAGCTGATTTCCGACTCGATTAGGAAAAAGGCACGCTTTGGGCTTTCGGACAAATTAAAAGGATTTTGCGTGAAGGACGTCTTGACGCTAACAGAAAGTGAATTTTCTAGAACGCTCCTACCGGCTTGGCGAGGCGCAATGGAATCAAGAGAGGACATTTAGGATCAGATTGTGCAGTTTAGATAACGGGTGATGTAGCACCTGCCCCAAGCTGTGGTAGGTCGCGTCGGCCATCGGGATATGGCGTACGACCCTTGCGGTCGGGTCCCATCTACCGCACGCCTGTTGGACCCGGAAGAGGCCAACGCGCCAGTCGGGATGCGCCTGGGTGTTCCGCGGCGACATTCCCGAGTAGCGCCAAAGGCAGCGCTTCAGCCTCGAGCACAGGTCGTTCACTATCTCCATCCGCTCCAGGCGGACTGGGTCGTTGACGTTTGCCCCGTGCGCCTCACTCTCGACCCCGCCATCCTTGGCTAGCGTGCCGTGCGCCGTATCCCGGGCGTTTCGGCGCACGTACGAACGCCCGCCCGGAGGGATTGTCATCAAACAAAGTTCCGGGTGGGCGCTTGGGTATGAATTTATCGTAACTTGTCGTTACTCCTCGGGCATCAATTAACGCAATTCTACCTTCCAAGTCAGCTTGGCAAAATACATAGTGACCCTTTCCGTTGTATCCTTTGTTAATTAATGCCTTGTATCCGAGAATCTCTTTGGTTTTTAACGCAAACGCTTGGCATGATCTTCTGAGAAGGTGCGCCGCTAATGTCAGATGATCTTCGCCGTCAATTTGAGACAGGTGACCTTCGTAGTCAATCTTTTCGAGGGTAGTGTCGAGAAAGTTGGTGCAGCGCCCGATCCGAAACGAGTCGGCCCGGCGTCCGGGAACCTGGAACACGGTTGATATCCTATGCCGCCTCGATCCTGTCCGCAAGCTCGAGGCCGGATTCGATCATCTTCCTGGCCTCCGCCTCCAGCCGCTCCCAGTCGACCGTCCCGTCGATTCCACGCGTGCGGCCCTCGTCGTAGAGCTCCCTCATCTTTGCCTCCGAGAAGTATCTGGACTCCTGCCATATCTCGTCCTGCTCGCACATGACCGCGCCCGCGAGCCGCACCAGCGAGCCCGTTGACGGGAACACCTGCACGACGCGCGACCTGCGCTTTATCTCTCGGTTGGTCCGCTCCTGGACATTGTTGGTGCGCAGGCGCTTCCAGTGGGTTGGCGGGAAGTCGAGGTAGGCCAGCGCGTCCGGCTCGGCCTCCTCGAGGATCGCCGCCGCCCTCGGGCAGCAGCTCTCTGCTCGTGGCAAAGACACTTCCCATGGTGCCTCACGAGTATGTTTCCTAAGAAACTGCAGGCCTACCTCGACTGGTACGTTCGCCTTTTGCGGGTCAACAGGGTCCACGAGAGGTTGGACCCGACCACTAAAAGCGATGTACCATGTGCTGAGGTCCGTGAAAGCCTTTCGCAGCTTAGGGTGGATGGGGTACCATCTGCTATCCAAAGCGTTGAACAATAAAATATAATAGTACCGCTGCCATCGTTCCAAATAAGACTCGAGCTACAGGGTGGAATCTAAAGTACTTTACCGAGGGCAATATATTTTTAGAGACAAAAAATCCGATTAGCAGTACTTCAAGTGCGCTAAGCATATTAGTGAATAAATTGATTGAGGCATAATTGACGGTTGCGTCGTTTTTAACTAATCCCGCAACTGTGTTTAGCATAGATACTAAAATTGCCAGCACACTAATGATAATACTGAAAACGTTTGCGGATTCTTTGTTAGATTCACTCTTATGTTCTTCGTCAAATTGTCGAAGAGCCATTCTGCCTTGCAATGTCAGGAAAACGTTTGAGTGCTCATGTCGAATATAGCCAAGGGCCATTAAATCCTTCAGTGATTCAGTATGTTTTATCCTTTTCAATTCGCTATCTGTTAAGGGAGCACCGTTTGATTTGAGGAATGAGTACATAATTTCATCGGCTCCAAAGGGGATTGTGGTGTTTTTATCTTTCAATTTTGATTCGCTCCTTGCATATTCAGCGCTTGCATTGCTACTGCGTTACTTTTCTGACCTGATGACTGCATTTGCTCAAATTAATGTGATTTTTTAAATGCTTAAATTCTCCGAGTGGTTGTAGGTGCCGCCAAGATTCTTTCGATAATTGATTGAGCCAGTCTCGCTCTGTCCGATGCCCTAGCCCTTATTCTTGTCTTCAGTTCGTCGATCTCTTCCGACTTTGTGATTTCCAGATACCTCCTCTTTATCCGCTCGTGCTCAACGGTGCGCACGAACCTTGCTGTGACGAGCATGGGACCGAGTTTCCATCGATGAAGGTGCTGACGAACCTCACCCTTTGCCTGACCTTGTAGTTTATCCGGTCGATGCCGTTGTTGGCTCGGGCGGGGAGTCCGTGTAGGCGAGTGTGCCTGAATCGGAATCCGTTCTGCGCGGTGAGCTCGCGCATGCTTGACCGCTTCCTCATATGGTTCTCGTTGACCGGGCTGACAAGGCACGCCGACAGTCATAGGTGCGACGCGTTCGAGGTTCAGTTTCGGACGGAACCCACTAGAATGTGCGAGATGACCTAGGGGCACCTTGCGGCTGTACTGGGGTTACTGGAAGGGGCGGCAATATCGTTGGATTAACTTTCTTTAACTGAGACTTTTTTAATTGACACGCACATATAAATCTTTTCTGCATACTCGACTGCTTCTGCAGTCTCTGCGGCGCTCCGTCATTGATAAATCACCTGACAGAGAGGGGAATTCGATGTCATAGCTGGCGTCTTTATTGGAGGATAAGATTGCTTGATAGCTATATGTTTTCATCTCTGGTCATCTCAGACTATTAAAGATATTGTTGGCAGCTTTTATGATTTCCGGTACGTTCCAATCGGAATCATTTTTTGGTAGTTTATAGACATGACTTCTGCTTCGTGTGCGCATTCAGTTTTTTGCACTGGATAAAATCAACTGCATCTAATTTAGCTAGATTGGGAAGCGATATTGCATGGTGCTAAGCTTGACGCAGAAAGAAACATATCGGGAGACGCTGGCTAATCTCGTTGCCAAGCAAAACGATGGCGTTTCCATTGTTTCCGCAGGGAAGGAGCTGGAAGCTCTATCGACTTTTCTCGTCCCACGAATGCTTTACCGCTATCGTCCTCCAACTGAATACGCTTTTGCCGACCTAGAAAACGCAACTGTTACATTTTCTCATCCAAGGGTTTTCAGCGATCAGCGCGACTCGGTGCCGATCTATAACTGGAATGGTATAGATGAAATCGAAAGTTATCTCAATGATGATGAACAAGCGTTAGAGATAATTAATCAAATTGATTTTAGACGACTTGCGTTTGTTTTAGGGGCTCTGGGGGTTCCTTTAAATCGAGCAAGAATTGATGAGTTCGAGATGCTATCCGATGAGGGGAGAGTTAGCCTTTTTCGCTCGGCTGTTAAAAACTTGCGTTTATTTGTTGGAGGATTTATTGCTCCAGTTCATCAGAATAACTGCCGAAATTGTTGCCGCATTTTGTGCCTAACAGACAATCCTAGCGATTCAAATATGTGGAATGTTTATTCCGAAAACCAAGCGGGTTTCGTTCTTGCTTACGACAGAGAAGCTATTTGCAATTGCAATATTGCTAACGGAATGCGTACTGAGATATTGCCAATTTTATATGATGACAAACCATTTAATTGCGACCCCCAAATTGCTTGGACTGCTGCTAGGATGCTTGGTCTTAATGTGGGCAGCGACGACATGCTTAGTGATCTGCGGGCAATTTACAGAAAGGGCAGTGCGTTTGAGTGGGAGAACGAATTTCGTGGCTGTCTTGTACCAGAGCCAGATGAGCTTGAGATGAATTATGTACAACGCCCATGCAAGCCGTTGCGAGTTATTCTTGGGAGCAGGATGACTCAAGAGGATAGAGAGCGTTGCATTTTCGCGGCGAATAAACTGGATATTCCTGTAGATGAACAGTGATAGTTATCCGTTAATAGTGCCGTATAGTCATTTGTTTGTCAGCTGAATCGTGTACTAGTGGACTCCTGAGTTGGCGATTGCTATATCTACTGGGACATTTCGAAAGATAATTTGATGTAATTTACGTTAATGGGAGTTGTTTATCTAAGATTTTCTTATCAAATTGGGATTATTACTTGGTTCTTGGTGAGCCCGTGAGCACGTAATACTGAGCAGTTTAATCAAGCGGGTCGCTCCCCGGGGATTGGGGGCGCTGCTCTTGGCCAATGGTTTTACCGCGTGGTTACTCTGGCGTGCTCGAGCAGGAAGGATGAAGGAGATGATCCATGCCCCTGGACACAGCGAGTGCTTCTTGTTTTATGGGTTATTGTGTCCTTAACCGCTTATTTGATATCAACTGACACGCAGTCTAATTATGTGGGCTATTATCTTTATTTTGTCGTTATTAGGTGCCTTTGCGTTAAGACTGATGGAGATGATTCATATGGCATATCCTCCGAAACGTCCAAGTAGCCACATAATTGAAACAGCGGCATGCTCTTTCGTCACCTCCCTTATGCCTTCTGAAAGCTGGGTTGTTCGAGACTTAACAGAACGTGATTTTGGAATCGATAAAATTTTTGAGCGCTTTGAAAACGGATTCGCTACTGGTGAATTAATGGCAATTCAGGTGAAGGGAACAGATAAACCTCTCGAAGATAAACCTGAAATTCCATTTTCCATTGATACGAAGACGCTTTTATACGCTGAAATGTTTGCAATACCCTTTCTTTTAATCAGGTGCTCTTTGGCGGATGATGGAGCGTGCTATTTTGTTTGGTTGCAAGAGTATATTCGTGTTCGTTTGAATTTTGATAATTCGTCTTGGCGAAAGCAAGGGTCAAATACTATTTTGATTCCAGCTTCCAATAGATTGGGCGATACCTCTGCTGAAAGTCGGTTAATCCATATCTCTCGGTTTCCAAAAATGAAAGAGTCATGGCTTAAATATTATATAGATACATGTGATTTAGCGTATCAACTTCCAAATTTTATTGAGGAGGATACCATCACATTAGATTTCGCAATACAATATGTTTTGCCTGCTCTTGATAGCCTTAAGAAGGCTAATAACATGCTTGGTTTTATTTCTAACCACCTTGTGGCTACTAAATTGAGCCAAGCTATTGAGCTTGGAAAACGTATTTGCGACAAAGAGTTTGAAAGCGAATTAACTGAATCGTTTTTTAAATTCGTTTGCCTGTGTTCTGATGTGCGCAAATCTATAGATATGCTATCACTTAGATTCGACGTCGATCATATGAGGTTTTTATATGAGTTCGAAGGCGTAGCGGAGTATTAGCGATCTGTCTTTTGCTGTGGGCTGAATGTAATGCGGGATTTCTTGTTGAATACTTTAATCCACTGCTTATCTTCAAGAGATTGATTTCCGAACTCAGCCGAACACATTAAGCGAATAGTCCGTTCCCGCAGCTAGCCGAACGCCCCCGAGGTCCCATTCGGGCTCCCGGGGGCGGCATTTTCCCAGTTGAAGGAACGGTGGAGATGTGTTTCGATAGGTCCGGTGGCCATGCTCCGCCTGCCGCCCGGCATCTCTTCCCGCTGGCCGGAGTTCTTCTTGACGGGCGATCCGTGGCTTGGGGCAAACCTATCCTCCGAGAGCGAGTACTTCTCGCTTCGGCGCGAAGCAATCCCAAGATCCGGCATAGTACGCTCAAGAGCCGCGAGGGCGGTGGAAGGTTTAGCTTCGTTATTGGTTTTTGGTGGTGTTATATCTGTTTGAATTTAATTCATAGGGTTGTAGCGCCTCAAAGCTGGTGGCTCTCCCTGATGGATGGTTTTTAATAAACCATATCTTTAGTGAATTCTAATGATATAAAGTTGTGGACTTATGGGAGTGGCGTATGGATGAGTTGAGTCGAGCGCATTATGATATGGAATCTATTGTTTCAAATATCGTGACTATTTTGGAAAACTGTAAAAGTATCGGAGATTCATTGGGGCTGCCGATGGATGCAGTAAGCATCGTGTTTGATGAAACGTTGGACGGCATTTCATTCTTTAAGGCCGTCAAAGCGGTGGCTTCAATCCCTGATCAGCTCTTTTTTAATAAGGTTGAACGCTTCCTTGTCGGACTGGATTCCGTCGATGACGAACAGCGTCGTTCGTTCTTTGCTAAGAACGAGAAGAAGTTGATCGAGAATTTTGAAACTACCTTGAATTTGATCAATAAAGTTGAAGACAGACGAAAGGTGGATTATCTAAGTAAGCTGTTCTCGGCCTTCATTGAGGAAAGCATAGGATACAACGAGTATTTGAGGCTTGCTGGTTTGGTTGCAAATACTCCTTCTACTGATTTGCAGGCGCTTTGCTCCTTAGATTTACGTGGTGACATACATCTCAATGATGTCGAGAAAGAATCTCTCGCGCAGAACGGCTGGCTGATATACGCCGGGCAAGAAGTTCTTGAATTTGATTCATTAAGCGAGAATGACCTTCAGAAATCTGATGATCAGCTATATAAGGCCAGCAAATCTGCTGTCAGTTTTGTGAACCTGATGCGCAGCAAGACTGATAAGGGTCCTATTTAGACCTCAATTTCCTTCAGGCCCGTGCGTAGCCTGCTTTAGAGGCTTGAGTTGTAGATAACACTTTTTGAGCCTTGCTCCGTGTGACAGCACGTAAAAGCTGTACTGTGTTTGGGCAGGTAAAAGTCCAAGACGATTAGATATCCGAGAGGATATCGAGCCCGCGCCTGGGACTTTGATTCCGGCGACAATTAGGTTTCCATGAGGATATCGCGGCTGACAGCCAACAGAAAACCGCCCTATACGCTCCTTCCGCGCGCCGCCTGCTCAAACGATTTGCGCCGAATTGCCTGTTGCTATGGCCTGTCCGTGCGTTTTGCTAGGCGGGCTTTCTTTTACCGCGGACACGGAGAGCATGCTTATAGGCAACGTTGCGTGCTGCGAGCCAGGCGTTTCGGGCGTTGGCTGGGTGTGGATCGATGCCGGTCGTCTGGAACTCAATGGTTATACGAATGAGGCCATTGGCGCCGAAGGTGACCTTGTGGCTAACCGTTCGGCGCACCATGGCTTGGCTCGCGTCCCCCCAATCTAGTAGACTCTAAACCGTTGCTAGATTAGGGGGATTTTCCATGAAGCGCTCCATGAAACGAGTTTCCGGGGCCGTCGTCGCGCTCGCGCTCGCGGCCGCCCTGGCCCTGTGCGGGCCCGCGGCTTACGGCGAGCCCGCCGCCCAGCCCGAGGCCCCACAGGCCGGCGGGGGCCAGGCGGAGCCCGCCCGGGCCGAGGAGGCCGCGCCCGTCTCGCTCTCGTACTCGGCCCACGTCTCCGATATCGGCTGGATGGGCGCCGTCGCCGGCGGCGGCGTCGCCGGCACGACCGGCAGGGGGCTCCCCCTCGAGGCGCTGCGCCTCGTTCTGTCCGACGCCTCGACCGGCGAGCCCCTCGGCTCCGACGCCATATCCGTCGAGGCCCACGTCTCCGGCGTCGGCTGGCAGGCCGCCGTCGGCAACGGCGGCACCGCCGGCACCACCGGGCAGTCCCGCGCCGTCGAGGCCCTGAGGGTCAGGCTGTCCGGGGAGCTGTCCGCCCGCTACACCGTCTGGTACCGCGTCCACTCCGCCGAGTTCGGGTGGCTCGGCTGGGCGTGCGACGGCGCCGACGCCGGCTCGGCGGGCTACGGCCGCGCCGTCCAGGCCGTCCAGGTCGCGGTCCTGCCCAAGGGCGACCCCGCCCCGGGCGACACGTCCACGCCCTTCGTCGACAGGTCCTCCGAGCCCCCCTCGGTCTCCTACCGCGCCCACGTCGCCGGCATCGGCTGGCAGGGCGCCGTCTCGGGCGGCGCCGCGGCCGGCACCACCGGGCAGGGCCGCGCCCTCGAGGCCCTCTCGGGCTCCGTGTCCTGGTACGGGCACGGCTCCTCCTCCCTCGAGGTGAGGGCCCACGTCTCGAACGTCGGCTGGCAGGGCTGGACCTCGGGCGCCGCCGGCACCACCGGGCGCTCCCTGGCGGTCGAGGCGCTCCAGTTCAGGCTCTCCGGCGAGGCCGCCTCGTCCTACGATGTCTGGTACCGCGTGCACTGCTCCGACTACGGCTGGCTCGGCTGGGCCAAGGACGGCGCGTCCGCGGGCACGGTGGGCCTGTCGAAGGCCGTCCAGGCCGTCCAGGTCGTGCTCGTCCCCAAGGGCGGCGCCGCGCCGGGCCCGGCCGGCGGCGCCTTCCGCGGCGCCGGCGAGCGCCTGTCCGGCTCGGCCCTCTCCGTCTCCGGCTCGCCGGCGGGCTCGTCGTTCTCCGGCGGGGTCCTGACGCTCGGCTCCGAGAGGGGCCCCGTGCTGGGCTCCGTCGCCGCGACCGTCGACAACCTCGAGTCCGACGGGTCGGTCGGCTACCGCGGCCTCCTGCTCGGCTCCGGCTGGCAGGGGGAGCCGAGCTCCGACGGGGCGCAGCTCGTCGCCACGGGCGGCGGGTTCCAGCTCAAGGCCGTCCGCTTCGAGCTGTCCGGCGGCCTCGCCGAGCGCTACGACGTCTGGTGCCGTTCCTGCGACTCCGCGCGCGGCTGGACCGGCTGGGCGAGCGCCGGCGAGCCCTCCGGCGTCGAGTCGGGCGCCTCGGGCCTCACCGCGGTCCAGGTCGCCCTCGTCGCGAAGGGCTCCGGCGCCCCCGGCCCGACCGAGGGGGCCTTCGTCTCCGGCGCCGCCCCCGGCCCGTCGCTCGTCCTGCAGGGCCATGTCGCGGAGCGCGGCTGGCTGCAGGCGGTGGGCGGCGGCGAGGACGTCGGCACGACCGGCAGGGGCCTCGCGCTCCAGGCGGTGCGCGCCTACCTCGAGGGGGCGGGCGAGGGGAGCTCCGTCTCCGTCGCGGCCCACGTGGCCGGCATCGGCTGGCAGGACGCCGCCTCCGCCCCCTCCTACGCCGGCACGGTGGGGCAGGGCCGCGCCGTCCAGGCCGTGAGGGTGTCCCTCTCCGGCCCCGTCTCCGATTCCTACGACGTCTGGTACCGCGTCCACGCGGCGGGCTACGGCTGGCTCGGCTGGGCCAAGGACGGCGAGGCCGCGGGCACCGAGGGCCTCGGCGTCCAGGCCGAGGCGCTCCAGGTCGTCCTCGTCGAGAAGGGCGGCGACGCCCCCTCGTCGGGCGCCCCCGCCGAGCTCTCCGTTCCCTCGCTCAGCCTCAGGGCTCACGTCTCCGGCGTCGGCTGGCAGCCCGCCGTCGGCAACGGCGGCACCGCCGGCACCACCGGCCAGTCCCGCGCGGTCGAGGCGATCTCGGCCGAGGTCTCCTCGCCGGTCTCCGGCGGCCTGTCCTACAGCGCGCACGTCTCCGGCGTCGGCTGGCAGGACGAGGTCTCGGGCGGCGCCCTGGCCGGCACCACCGGCCAGGGCAGGGCGGTCGAGTGCGTCAAGATGCGCCTGACCGGCGGCCTCTCCGAGTACTACGACGTGTGGTACCGCGCCTACGTGCAGGACTACGGCTGGCTCGGCTGGGCCAGCGACGGGGCCCGCGCCGGCACGACCGGCATCGGCTACCGCGTCGAGGCGCTCCAGGTCCGCATCCTCGCGAAGGGCTCCGCGGCCCCGGGTCCCACGGACGGCGCGTACAGGGACCGCCCATTGCATCCGAATTCGGTTGTCCTCAACGTTCCCTGCACAATGCAGAATCCTGAGCTTCCGACTGGTTGCGAGTCCGTTGCATTGACTAATGCGCTCAACTATTACGGATTTGGGCTGGGCAAAACCGTTATTGCAGATGCGTATATGCCTAAGAGCAGCTGGGATTTTGTGACGGCGTTTTGGGGTAATCCGCATGGTGCTTCGAACGGAAACTGCATATCCGCTCCCGGCTTGACCAATACGGCTAATTCTTTTTTGATTAGTCGTGGAAGCAGTTTGCGGGCGTATGACGTCACGGGCACTGGTTTCTATGATCTTTATTCCTATTTGGAAGCCGGACATCCCGTTATTATCTGGTCAACGATTGGTATGCAAAACTTGGGAAGCTGCTATGCGACCCAGGCATATGGCGGAAGGGTCTATCGAACCTACACCAATTCCCATACCGTCGTTCTTAGGGGCTTTAATCGTTCCCTGGGTACCGTTTACATGGCTGATTCACTCGCTGGCTATGTCTCTAACTCCGCCCAGCGCATTGCTTCGTTATACTCGCAACGAGGGGCACAGGCGATTGTCCTTAAGTAGGTTCGTTAATTGATGAAGGAAGGTGGAATCGTGAGACGTCTCTTTGATGTGTCCGTTTCTATTCTCATGGCTGCTGTGTTGCTCATGAGTCAATCATGGGCCGTGACTGCTGCATATGCTGATTATTCAGTTAACGGATCTACTGACTCAACTAACTTGAATTCTGAAGACTCGAACGCTATTGATGATGGTTCAGGCCCTGAAGGACAAGAGTCGAATGCGTCCCCTGTTGTTAACGAGTCTCAAGACACGCAACAGGGTTCATCCGAAGATGTAAGCGAGGTCGTTGCTGACGATTCTGCCGTACGCAATCAGCTGACTGTCAAAAACGTAAGTGTTTCTGCCCATGTGCAGAATATTGGCTGGATGGATCCGGTTGGTTCGGGTAAGGTTGCCGGAACGACGGGTAGGGGCCTTAATCTCGAGGCGCTTAAAATCTCACTTGAAGTGGATGGAGCCGCGTCTCAAGAACAGATTGCCGCCGCCATATCCGTCGAGGCCCACGTCTCGAACGTCGGCTGGCAGCCCGCCGTCGGCAACGGCGGCACCGCCGGCACGACCGGCCAGTCCCGGGCCGTCGAGGCCCTGAGGGTCAGGCTGTCCGGCGAGCTGTCCGCCCGCTACACCGTCTGGTACCGCGTCCACTCCGCGGAGTTCGGGTGGCTCGGCTGGGCGTGCGACGGCGCCGACGCCGGCTCGGCGGGCTACGGCCGCGCCGTCCAGGCCGTCCAGGTCGCGGTCCTGCCCAAGGGCGACCCCGCCCCGGGCGATACTACCTCTCCCTTTAAGAACCGTAGCGATGATCCCGCTTCGATTTCCGTTCGCTCGCATACCTCGAATATTGGCTGGATGTCGCCCGTTAGAAGTGGATCTGTTGCGGGGACAACTGGTAGGGGCCTTCCCATGGAGGCTCTTGAAGCCCAGCTTGGCTGGTATGGCCACTCGGGTTCTATTGAGCTTCGTGGTCATGTCTCGAATGTTGGCTGGCAGCAGTGGTCTAAGGGGCACTGCGGCACGACTGGAAAGTCTCAGCGCCTCGAGGCCGTCCAGATTCGCTTGACCGGCGAGGCGGCCGATAAATATGACATTTGGTATTGCGCTCATGTGTCAGGCATAGGCTGGCTCGATTGGGCCTGTAATGGTGCTGCTGCTGGTTCTGCCGGTAAGGGCAGGGCTATCGAAGCGGTCAAAGTGGTTCTCGTGGAGAAAGGCGGAGCGGCGCCCGGTTCCTCGGCTAAGGTCTTTATTGGCGATCCAGACGCAGTTACGGTTTCCGGATCGGCCGTTTCTGGGGAGAGTCTTGGCTCCTCTTCTGGTCAAAAGGCCACGATCGGGGGCAAGGGTGCTAAACTGCTGAACTCTATTGCCCTGAGCGTTGCCGGTCAAACTGATAACGGGTCTATTTCTTATTCCGTTATGGATGGGTATTCAGGCTGGGGCGTTTCTTCATCGGATGGTGGCGCTGCCAAGGCGGTATCCGGTGCACCCATAAAAGCGATAAAAATGTCGTTGATCGGTCAACTTGCTGCCAATTATGACATTTGGTATCGAGTATGCGATTCCGGTAATGGCTGGACTGGCTGGGCGTCAAATGGTCAGGCATGTGGCGTTTCTGGTGGTTCTTCCGGTTTGTGCGGCATCGATGTTGCACTTGTAAATAAGGGTCAGTCTTCACCTGGCTCCTCTGCCAATGCATTTATCGAAACGCCTGGAATCGGTCTTGTATCTCAGGCGCACGTTGCTTCTGCGGGCTGGTTAGCTCCTGTTGGCAACGGTGAAACCGCTGGCCAGACGGGCAAGTCCCGCTCCCTGCAGGCTTTGTATGTTGCAACTCAGGGCATCGATGCCTCCGTCGAAGTGTCGGCACATGTTGCGAATATCGGCTGGCAGCCATACGTCTCGGGTGCTTCCTATGCTGGCACTGTTGGCAAGGGCCTCGCAATTCAGGCGGTTAAATTAAGGCTGACCGGGAACGACGCTTCAAAATATGATATTTACTACCGTATTCATGCTGCAGACTATGGTTGGCTTGGTTGGGCTAAAAATGAAGCTGCGGCTGGCACCGTTGGACTGTCTAAGCAGGCCGAGGCAATTCAAATTAAGTTGGTTGCCAAGGGTTCGTCCGACGCTCCTGTTCAAGACCATGATGCGTTGATCAAGCTTCCTGGGCTATCCGCTAAGGCAAATTGCTCCGGTCTTGGCTGGCAAGCGCCTGTTGGCAATGGCAGTGTTGCTGGAACGGTTGGACAGAACCGTGCCATGGAGGCCATGCAACTGTCGCTTTCCGATAGCTCCATGAGTGGCGGCATTTCGTATTCTGCCCATGTATCCAATATCGGTTGGCAGTCCGCTGTTTCAGATGGGGCTACATCGGGAACTGTTGGCCAAGGACAGCAAATCCAGGCTGTGAAGATTAACTTGACTGGCGATGTTTCCAATTACTTTGATGTTTGGTATCGCGTCCATGTGTCAAATTATGGTTGGCTTGGCTGGACCAAAAATGGATCATCGGCGGGCACCACGAAGCTTGGCATTCCTGTTCAGGCCTTACAGGTAAAGATTGTCCCTAAGGGCGCTTCCGCACCAGGCTCTACGTCTGATTCGTATTTTGAGACCTATCGATATATGGGATATCAGACCCCCGGCTCTTATCCAAAGGTTAGTTGCAATAGCGTACAGCTTCCTTCGTATTGCACCGGTTACTTCACGTATGTCACGCCTTCTCGAATTCCTTATAACGCTTCGCGACAGGATTGCATCAACGCCTTTATCCAGCGTGCACGTGAATATATCGGAACGCGTTATATCGAGCCTTGGTCTTCTTGGCCGGGGGATGCGGTTGATTGTTCGGGATTAGTGCTGCAATGTTTGTATGCGACTGGCATGGATATGGGTTGGTATAACCCCTATAACCATCGTTGGCTGCCTGAGCAGACGTATAACTCTATGAACTGGTATCGTAGCAACACGTTTATGCCGGTTAGCACCTCTGCCATGCAGAGGGGAGATGTGGTCTACTACCAGGGTCATATTGGAATCTATATCGGTAACGGTCGAATTATCGATTCGTGGCCGGGAATTGGAGTTACCGAACGTTCGGTTAACGCTCCCGGTCGTGTGATCGGTGCCGCAAGACCTTTTGCATAGAGCCTATTGAGGCGCTCCGTAATAGGAGCGCCTCTTTTTGTGTCGGGGGCATTGCTTTTCCAAGCTCAAAATGTGTTCTATGAAGTGCGGTAATATAACCATTGATTGTGTTGCTGTATTCAGCTGTTATCTTGGGGGATATACATGAAACGTCTAAAAGCGTATGCGGTTTTGGCTTGCGCGCTAGTAATGATTTGGTCGCAAGTCGCTCAGCCTTACTGTGCATATGCGCTGTCAGCTGAATCTGGCACTATCTCGCAATCGACATCTCAAGCGTCTGAAGAGCACGGATCCCAAGATGAAAGTTCCCAGGGAACACAGGTTGATTCTTCTGATTCCCAAGGTCAAACTGAATGGTACGGCGACGATGCAAATGCTGCTCGTCCTGACGAGGATTCAGACTTTAGTTCCGATGATCAGGCCGGGGTTGGTGCTGATGAGCCGGGCACTGATGATTCTGATGGTGAGGCTTCGGGCGATGTTTCCATCGAGACAGATTCCTCTGAATCCGACTCCCTAGAGCCTAACTCTTGGCGTTATGAAAACGGTGTCCTCATCAATGCGGGCAGCGACGACATCGATGCGCAGTCTTTTGCTGACGAAGCTTTGCCCAATGGTGCCGTTGCTCGTGGTATCGATGTCAGCAACTGTCAGGGGAAGATTGACTGGAATCAGGTTAAAGCCGCTGGGATTGATTTTGCCATTCTCAAGGTTGGACCTGTTTACGGAAAACCTGACGATTCTTTTGAGAGGAATGCTGCTGAATGTGAGCGCCTCGGTATTCCTTATGGTGTGTATTACTACTCCTACGCCCGTTCTGTAAAGGATGCCAATAAAGAGGCTGACAGGACACTTGCTTGGCTCGGTGGCCATCATCCGTCGCTTCCCGTTTACTACGATCTTGAGGATAGCTATATCCTGCAGGATCCAAATTTCAGCAAAGATAAGCTCGCCCAGATTGCGCAGGCTTTTTGTAACCGTATGGAGGCCGTTGGCTTTAAGTCGGGTATCTATGCGAACCTTAACTGGCTCAACAACTACTTGGATAGTCCGTCTCTGAGCGGTTATGACCATTGGGTCGCTCAATATAATTGGCGTTGCGATTATGCTGGCAGCTACAGTTTCTGGCAGTATTCAAACAGCGGCAATGTCCCGGGCGTTAACGGACGCTGTGACATGAACTATTGCTTCAACGGTTCTCTTCTGAACGTAGACGACAGCAAGATGCATATTCAGTATGAGGCGCATGTCTCGAATATTGGCTGGATGAGCAGCAAGCGTGACGGATCTACAGCTGGCACTACAGGGCAGTCTAAATCAGTGGAGGATCTTAAGGTCAGCATCTTGAATCCCGTTGAAGATGGCTCTGTGCAAATTAACGCCAATGTAAGTGGCATCGGCTGGCAGGGCTGGGACACCCCCTCGGCCTCCGAGGGCGGAACCACCGGCCAGGGCCGTGCCGTCGAGGCCGTGCGCCTGAGGCTCACGGGCTCCCTCGCGAAGGACTACGACGTCTACTACCGCGTCCACGCCTCCAACATCGGCTGGATGGCCTGGGCCAAGGACGGCGGGGAGGCCGGCACCACGGGCTTCGGCAGGAGCGTCGAGGCCGTCCAGATCAGGCTGGTCAAGAAGGGCGACGCCGCCCCCTCTTCCGACGGCGCCAACGTCGACTACGCCTTCAAGAAGAAGCCCATGTCCCTGACCTATCGGGCCCACGTCTCCAACGTGGGCTGGCAGGGCGCTGTGTCCGACGGGGCGACCGCCGGCACCACCGGCCGCGGCCTCGCCCTCGAGGACCTCAAGCTCTCGCTCGACAGCTCCGACTACTCGGACGGCTCTTCCGTCCAGATCGATGCCCATGTCTCGGGCATCGGCTGGCAGGGCTGGGACACCCCCTCGGCCTCCGAGGGCGGAACCACCGGCCAGGGCCGTGCCGTCGAGGCCGTGCGCCTGAGGCTCACGGGCTCCCTCGCGAAGGACTACGACGTCTACTACCGCGTCCACGCCTCCAACATCGGCTGGATGGCCTGGGCCAAGGACGGCGGGGAGGCCGGTACTACCGGTATGTCCTGTTCCCTCGAGGCTGTTCAGATTAAGCTCATTAAGAAGGGCGCTTCTCATCCTGATACGTCGGGATATTCCCATCTTGAAATACCTACGTTGACGTATTCCTCTCAGGTTAAAGGTGCTTGGCAGAATTCTGTCTCGGCCGGAGAGATGTCCGGTACAACTGGTCAGGGAATTCCCATCACCGGGTTTTCGGCTAAAACTTGTTCATCTGTTGCCGGCGGGATTAATTATCAACTGCATCTTTCGAATGTAGGTTGGACTTCTGGTAAGTCAAACGGGGATCAACTGTCGTCTGCTACTGAGTCCAATTCGGTTGAAGCAATTAAAGTCTCCCTGTCAGGTGACTTGGCAACTTATTTCGATGTCTGGTATAGGGTCCATGTCGATAACGTCGGCTGGCTTGGTTGGACTAGAAATGGTACAGTTGCCGGTAGCACTGGTTATGGAACGCATGTCCAAGCTGTCCAAGTTCGCCTTACAAGGAAGGGCGCCAATGCCCCCGGAAGCACCGTTTCGCCGTGTTTGCTTGGGCAACCTTCCGCGTTTGCAAATCCCATGCAGAAGAAGATTGTAGATCTTGCCCGACAGGTACCGTCTCCTGGTCCGGGATTGTGCTCCGAGTGGATTGCAGATATCTACGAGCGTGCCGGATTTAGGAACGTCCATACGGATGCCTGCGATTACTACTGGGATTATTGCAAATACACCGATTATTCTCAGCTGAAAGTCGGAATGGTCATTGCCGTTCCTTCGCATACGCATACACGCATGGGCAGCATTTACGGTCACGTTTGTCTTTATATCGGCAATAATCAGGTAATGGATAACGTCGGTCAGATTAGGACACTCGATATGGCGTATTGGTTGGATTATTATTCCACCTCATACAAGCCAAAATGGGGCTGGTATGACAACGTGCCGCTTGCATAGCTGATCGTAATTCGTGTCTTCACACAGGTTCTAACAGATACTCTGACTTAAACGAACGGGTCGTTTTGCAACGGTCCGTTCGTTTCTACTTAAGTGCCATTCACGTTTTCGGTATTTAAGCAATTGCCGAAACGGTAAATAATGATGCTAAAGATGGTCGAGTGATGGGGGAGTCGAATGAAAAAGACGCAACGGTTGCTAGCAACGGCAATGACGCCATTACTAATCCTCCAATGTCTTCTGACGCCCCTTTCTGTCTGGGCTGATACCTTACAGGTGCAGCCGGAGGCTACTGATTATTCCGACGGTGCTGCCAGCAGCTCGAAAGACGAGGGCCCCGTCTTAAGTAACGAACAACAGGGGGCTGAAGTCGAGCAGCCGACTGTGTCAGACGATGACTCTTCCTCATCCGTTTCTAGCGAGTCTACCTCCAATGCAACTGATTCGGCGAAACCCGAAAATGATGTATCCACTGTATTTGGCTCTGTTTCATACCAGACTCATGTGCAGGATATTGGCTGGCAAGCTCCCGTTTCAAATGGAATGACTGCCGGCACTACAGGTCGTGCAAAGCGCGTCGAAGCCCTCAAGATCAATCTGCTTTCACAGGATGGCAGCCCTTTGGGGAATGACAGCATTTCGGTCCAATCACACATTTCCGGGATCGGATGGGAGCTTCAGCCGGTTGGCAACGGGCGGGCTTCTGGAACAGTTGGACAGTCGCGAGCCATCGAGGCAATCAAGCTATCCTTGTCGGGCAGTCTTTCTGATTCGTATGACATTTGGTATCGCGTTCATTCTGCAAATGTTGGTTGGCTTGGCTGGGCCTCAAATGGTGAACCTGCTGGAACACAGGGCTATGCTTACCAGATCGAAGCTATTCAGATTAAGGTGCTTCCAAAATATGCTCAAGATGCGCCAGCGCGTGGCGATGCCTTTAGGGATCATTCTCAGGAACCGCCTACCGTTTCCTATCGATCTCATGTCTCTAATGTCGGACGGATGGGTGCTGTCGCGGACGGAAAGACATCGGGGGTCATTGACTCAAGAAATGCAATTGAGGCACTGTCGCTTGGTGTTAATTGGTATGGTCACGGAGGCTCTATTTCCTCTCGCGCGCATGTCTCTGGCATTGGTTGGCAAGACTGGTCTTCAGGCGTCATTGGCACGACCGGGCAGTCTCGATCCATTGAGGCCGTTCAGTTTAAGCTGAACGGCGAGATTTCTGCAACTTATGGCATTTGGTACCGTGTGTATGCTTCCAAATTGGGCGGATGGCTGGGCTGGACGTCTAACGGGTCTCCTGCGGGCTCGGTGGGGAAGGGTGCCGCCATTCAGGGTGTTCAGATTTTATTGGTCGAAAAAAGCGGATCTGCTCCCGGCGATACGTTGAACCATTTCATTGGGGCAACGGATGTTCTAAGCGGGAGCTCGCTCGGTCTTAACGGAAAAAGCCTGGGCTCCGTACAAGGCAAATCAATCTTATTGGGCTCTGAGAACGGCTCTGAACCTTTAACCTCGCTCTCTATCTCGTTTGATAATCAAGAGATTTTAGGCTCAATTGACTATTTCGGCTTCTTTGAATTTGGCGGATGGAGTGGTGCTGTTTCTGACGGTGCTGCGCTTAACTCTAAAAACGATGGGCGTGTTTTAAAGGCGGTGAGATTGACTCTTACTGGAGATTTGTCTAAAGCCTATGACGTTTGGTATCGCTGTTTTGATTCCAAAAAAGGATGGCTTGGTTGGGCGTGCAATGGCTCGGATGCGGGGGCAACGATATCGGGTTCATTCCTTAAGGCTGTCGAAGTAAGGATTGTCGGTAAAGGCGCCGGCGCTCCCGGGATAACGGACGGAGCATTTGTTTCTGATGCTTCCGCCGATTGCGCCCACGTTGTATATCAGGCTCATTCGGCTAACCGTGGGTGGTCTCCATCTGTTTTAGATGGGCAAGATGCCGGCACAACGGGAAAATCGCTTTCGCTTCAAGCTTTAAACGTGTCGTTGTCCGGTGTGGATGACGATTCTCAAATTGAGGCAAGAGCACATGTTGCCAATATTGGTTGGCAGGAATGGCGATCTGCCGGTTATGTTGGGACCGTTGGACAAGGATTGGCCATTCAGGCTCTTGAGCTGCGCTTAAATGGTTCCCTCGCGAATCAATATGACATTTACTATCGAGTTCATTCGGCTGGTTATGGCTGGTTGGGTTGGGCCAAAAACGGCGATTCCGCTGGAACTACCGGGCTTAATATCCAGATAGAAGCTGTTCAAATTAAGCTTGTGGCGAATGGCGGGGATCCTGGCACGTCGTCTAAGCCCGCATTTATCTCGACGCCAGCTCTGACGCTCCAGGTGCATGTCGCCACACTTGGCTGGATGAATCCTGTTGGTAATGGCGGTGTTGCGGGTACGACTGACAGATCACTTGCGATTGAGGCGCTGAAGCTAAATGTCTCCAGTAGCGTATCGGGCGGTATTGAGTACTCCGCTCATGTGCAGGATGTGGGTTGGCAAGGCTGGGCTTCCAATGGGAATGTCGCTGGCACGGTAGGCCGCGCAAAGCGTACCGAGGCTCTTAAGATCAGGTTGACCGGTGATTTATCGAACTACTTTGATGTTTGGTATCGAGCATATTGCCAAGACTTCGGATGGCTCGATTGGGCTTCAAACGGGCAGCCTGCGGGCACATCTACGATAGGCTGCAGAGTCGAGTCGGTTCAAGTGAAGGTTGTTCCCAAAGGCGCTGGTGCTCCCGGTCCTACTGGGCGCCCGTTTACCGATCAGCCCTTACTACCTGCCGATATGATGGCCATGCTTAATCGAGCTAATAGATATTCGAGCAATTCAAGCTGGCTCATTATGGTTGACAGGCAAGCATGCCGCCTTGGAGTTATTCGTGGACAGCGCGGGTCGTGGAGTTATGCTCAATACTGGGTTTGCTCTACTGGTGTCCCTAGTACTCCAACGCCTACGGGTGAGTATACCGTCACCGGCAAGGGTCACTCGTTTGGACATGGGTATACCTGCTACTACTATACGCAGTTTTACGGGGACTATCTGTTTCATTCAATACCGTACTACCAGGGAACTTTTAATCCCATGGACAGCCGGATGGGATTGCATATTTCACAAGGCTGCGTGCGTTTGCCCATTGATCGCGCTAAATGGATTTGGGATAACGTGCCTCTTGCTACCAAGGTGGTAATCTACTAGTTATTCCCGTAGACGCTGAGAGTTTGTTAGCGGGCCCTTTCCTGTTGCCGTTGTCTTAGCAACGGGAAAGGGCCCTTGCCTTTGGATGGGCTCCTTTTTCTTCGTTCACCTAATTGGTGACATTAATGAAGCTAACTCTCGATAGTATGGTTATTGACGGCTGTCTATCTAGGAGGCGATTCTCTTGAAAAGGCAATTTAGAGCATTTGTTGTTCTGATTTCCTGCTTCATGTCGATGCTGCTATTGAGCCCTTTGGCTTGTTGGGCGGATCAAAATGTTGGTACCAACGAATATGAATCCGTTCCAGAGGCCCAATCAGACTCTTCGGATCAAACTGCTGTTGTAGCCGATGAATCAGCGCCTTCGATCGATGCTGCCGTGGAGTCCAAAGAGGAGATCCCGGATGTCAGCTATAAATCTCATATTTCTGGCATTGGTTGGGAGTCGACGTTTACATCGAATGGTTCGATCTCTGGCACAACGGGCCAGTCTCGTAGGCTTGAGGCGCTCAGAGTTTCTCTTCCTAATTCAGAAGACCTTGGTATCGAATACCGCTCGCATGTGCAAAATGAAGGCTGGCAGGATTGGGTTTCTAATGGAGCCGTCTCCGGCACAACGGGGAGGGGCCTTCAGATTGAAGCTGTCGAGCTCAAGCTGACGGGTGACAGGTCGGCTTCTTATGACCTGTATTATCGCGTTCATGCTTCTAATTTCGGTTGGCTTGGTTGGGCCTCAAATGGGTCGACTGCGGGAACCACCGGTTGGTCCTATGCCGTTGAAGCAATACAGATCGTCATTGTAAAGAAGGGTGATGCGGCGCCCGGTGATACCGCTGGTGCCTATGTCCCGTATGTCTTTAATTGCTCTCTTTCTCAGGTTGGGGAGACGACTAAAGTGACCCTGAATATTCCGCACGTTGAGGAAATAAAACGACTCGGCATCGCTGATTCGATAAGGGTGGCGGGCTCCATGTCGTATGGAGGGAAGGTCACCCGTTCCGTTTCAAGTACGATTGCACTCGGAGATTTGGATTCCGGCTCCAGCGAAATTGAATTTAACGATTATGGTCCGTTTGACGTTACGTTGCAGTATTTGAAGAACGGAAACATCGTTCATGAGGACCATCAGCCAATCGGCATTTCTGCGAGTGAATACAACCTTGCCCCTTTGAGTGCTTCTTTCCCCGTTGTTCTCTATTCGCTATCTTTCTGGGACATCAGCACCTCTTCTGCTGGAACGACCATTCCGTCAATCGTAATGCTCGATCGTCCAAATGCCTATAACTGGAACTCGCTTCCATCCGGGATGTATGGCCTTCCGTATTTGACTCATGATGAGAATGCTTCTAGTTCAAGCTATCAGGCGTTTGCGGATTATGTCGCTGCTCTCTTCAAGATCAACCCCAAGGCAAAGTTCAATCTGTATATCAATGACATCACCTGCTCGTTGATCCATAGGATGATTTACGCCAATAAGATTCCCACTGGCCAATACTCCATTCGGCTGTTGTCCGATGGATCCGCCACGTATGTCTTTACCAACGAGGCCTTCGACGTAAAGGATCCAGATTCTAAGCAAGCGGAACTGATTGCTTTATGGAATGCTGCCAAGAATAAGGAATACGAAACCGGTGAGGTGTCAAAGTCGTATAGCGATTATCACGATCGCTGGGATTCTATGTATGCTGTGCTGAGTATTGAGCCTGGCACTCAGTGGTGGATGACTCGAACCAATCTGTTTACGAGCGGTGACGATAATGCCTTTGCGAATAAGATCGCATCCGATCCTAACGTTAAGAAGATGAACGTTTCGAGCATGCTTACGAGCCTGCAGAATAGGGGAGAGGACACGGTCCAAGCGTTTAAGGCTCTGTACAACTTTAACGATGGTTATTTTGATGCGGCTACTCAGCAGGGCAAAAAGGTAATGATGCTGCTTGGAACGTATGTTACTTACGAGCAGAATTTTGACGACTATGCCAACTTGACCGAGGTTATCTATGGCGATGACTATTTGTATTATTACAAGGGGCATCCAAACACGCCGACGGGCATGTATCCCCAAAAGCAGGAACAGCTTGACCGTCTGGGCATTACCGATGTCGATTCTTCCGTTGCTGCAGAGCTGATTCTCTTCTTTAATCCGGAGATCGGTCTGTCTGGATATGGGTCTAGTACGTATAACTCGGCCAGCGCCGATGCTGCTGGTGGACTTTGGAATTCAACGAAGTCCGAAGCGTTGAAGCCCGGCGCTGCTATCGATTATTCGATTATGGATTGGTTTGCTTCGCCTATTACTGAGGACTCAGACGAGGCTATCAGGTCCCTTTGCAAGCAAGGTGACTCCTGTTATCTCGTGGAGTTTTCGGATTCCATACTTGCTACGGCCAATTACGACTTTGCTATCTATTCGCATAATAGTGGAGCTCTAACTTATTTCAAGAAGGGCGAGTCGGGCTACGACGTCGTCAAGGTGTCACGAGGCTCGCTTGATGTTTTGGCAACTTCGCATGTTTCGAATGACGGCTGGCAGTCGGCTTGCAAGGGCGGAAATGTTTCTGGCACCGTTGGTCAGTCCAAAGCTGTCGAGGCTATTACTCTCAACCTGCAGAATGCTCCCTACGATGGCAGCTTGGAGTACAGGGCGCATGTTTCCGATTACGGTTGGCAAGATTATGTGAAAGAGGGAGAAGTTTCCGGTTCTACGGGTCAGAGCAAGTCTGTCCAGGCTATTCAAATTCGACTTACTGGTGAGATGGCTAATCGTTATGACGTTTACTATCGTGCTCATGTTCAGGACAAGGGCTGGCTTGGTTGGGCCTGCAATGATCAGGTTGCCGGAACGACTGGGTTTGGCTTGAGGCTCGAGGCATACCAGGTCGTTTTGGTTGAAAAGGGTTCGCCTGCTCCAGGGGATACGAATCAGCCCTCGATTCAGAGAACGTTTTCGATTAAGGCTCATGTTTCAAACCTTGGTTGGCAGGAACCTGTTTATGAGGGCATGACGGCGGGCACAACTGGTCGAAATCTTGCTATTGAGGCGTTGACGATTAGCAAGCCCGACCTTGGGTATTCCGGTAACATCGAGTATCGAGCTCACGTTCAGAATATCGGCTGGCAAAAGTGGGTCAAGAACGGCAAGCTGGCCGGCACCACGGGTAAGTCTCTTTCTATTGAAGCTGTAGAAATTAAGCTTACGGGTGATCTCTCCAAGCATTATGACGTTGTTTATAGGGCGCATGTGCAGGGCAAGGGTTGGCTCGATTGGGTTAAATCGGGCGAGTGGGCAGGTACGACTGGAGAAGCCCTGCATATGGAAGCGTTTGAGGTTAAGTTGGTTGATAAATAGTAAGTGATGTAAGTCTATCATCTATCCGCTATTGCAGTAATTCAGTGGTTTAGTCCAACTGTATTAGTTTAATCTTGAAGGAGTTTATGATTTTTCGTAAACTCCTTTAGCTTAGCTACTAATTAATTGTAGGGACTCGTTTATGAATTCATGTGCAAAACGATGCAAGTCTTATGGCGTTTTATTTGCTGTAATGTTTGTGGCTGCGTTATTAGTCGCAATTTATTATTGCAATTTGAAAACAGGGTTTCATGTTGACGAGCTGTGGACTTTCGGCCTCTCGAATAGTTTTTATTTTCCACATATTTTTTGGGAAAACAATATGGATGCCAACTGGATGGATCCTACGTTCATTCAGTCTTATTTGACAGTTGATACAGGGCATGTGTTTCGGTTTGATTCGGTTTTATATAATCTGAGTAATGACGCACATCCTCCTCTCTATTTTTTCATTATTCATACCGTTTGCTCACTGTTTCCGAATGAATTTAGCAAATGGTTTGGCTTGGTTCCTAATCTATGTTTCTATTCACTCAGTTTAGTATTTTTATTTAAGCTTTCTTACAAAGTGTTTCAGAGTAAGCCAGTCGCTCTAATTTTAATGGCACTTTGGGCTTTCAGTCCCATAGCGTTAAATCTAGTGACCTACATTCGAATGTATCTGTTATTGGTGACACTTGCCCTAGCATTTCTTGATGCGTTATACGATATGTTTAATGTTGCTTTCGCCAATCGATCGGTTTATTTCCGCCTATTTGTTATTTCTTTATTGGGGTTTTTAACTCACTTCTATTTCTATATTTATCTCTTTTTTGTTTCCTGTTTTTTTACTATTTATTTTTGGGCAAGAAAAGGGTGGATGTTCTCCTTTAAATATGGAGTCACGATTGTCTTATCGGTTTGTCTGTCATTTATCATATTTCCTCCAGCATTAAGCAACATGTTTGGGAATCATTATGTCGAATCGGCCTCATCGCAATCAGGGGTAATGGTATTACTTAGACGAATTTGGCAATTTCTAGGTTCGTCGTCCGTTGATTTGTTCTTCGGATCAAGGCTTCTTTTGATTGCCAGCTTCTGTTTGTCAATTGCCCTTTGTTTCTACTTGCTATGGAATAAAAAAATTAATCGTGAGCATCCTGAGTCGATTTATATAGTTTTATTATTTAATTCATCCCTTGTTTTTTACGTCACAGCTTGCTATGTATCTCCTTTTACTTCGTCAAGATACATATGCTTAGCATATCCAGGATTACTGCTATTTGGATTTGGAATGTTCTTGTATCTATTTAGATATTTGCAAATTCGCTATAGAAATAATACTGATTTCAATTTTCGGGGCACTATTTTAGTTTCTGTTGTATTTGTTTGCGCAATTATTGCTGCAGATTCTGTTTTCTTTTCTTCCAATGCTTTGTATTTATATCCGAAATCTGCTGACAATGAAGCCGCAGTAGAGAAGTACGCGGGTTCAACGGGGCTCTTTGTCTCTTATGATTACTATCAGCTCACTGCGAAGCTATTAGAAGTTGCCAAATTGTCTCGCATTCATGCGCTGATTCCTGATCAGAAAGCTATTAGCAGTTTTTGCGATAGAAATTATATTGATTCTGATGATCTGGTTGTTTACATGAATAATCACGACTGCGAAGAAGAGGTTCTTTCTCAACTGAAAGATGAACTAGGATATAGTGGTTTTAAAAAACTGCCCGGATATACTCAAATCGATGATGGAACCTCTTGTTTTGTTTATGTCCTTTATAGATAACAGTGGGAAAAGGGTCTTTAATGAAACGAGATTCGGTGATTCAATTTCTGAAGTTTTCGATTGTTGGACTTTCAAATACAATCGTTTCTTACTTAGTCTACGCGGCACTCCTTTTTATTGGAGTGAACTATATTGTCGCCAATATAGTTTCATATTTTGCTGGTGTCATCAATTCCTTCTATTGGAACAATAAATTTGTTTTTGATAATGAGAGATCGGATTTGAGTTCACTTATTTCAAGTTTTTCCAAGCTGCTTGCTTCGAGTGCTTTTACTGGATTGATTATCAACAACATCCTTTTGTACTTTTGGGTTAGTGTGCTTGGAATTTCTTCTATTCTTGGTCCACTGCTTAACTTGTTTGTAACTTATCCTCTTAATTATATTTTAAGTAAGTATTGGGCATTTAAGTGATGGGTGCTTGCATGACAAAGATGGACATATTGCCGATTCTCTATCTCGTGGTTCCTTGTTATAACGAGGAGAGCGTTTTGCGGGAAACCTCTAAAAGGCTTTTTGAGAAGTTTTCCACTTTAGTAAAATTGTCTCAGATTAATGCGAACAGTAAGGTTTTGTTAGTTGACGATGGGTCATCCGATAAGACTTGGGAGATCATCGAAAGTCTTCATCAATCTAATTCCTTATTCTGTGGACTTAAGCTCTCTAGGAATTGTGGCCATCAGAAGGCTTTACTTTCTGGGTTACACAAGGCAGCGGAGTTTGCTGATTTAATAGCATCGATGGACGCTGATTTACAAGATGATATCAATGCGCTTGATGAAATGGTTTCAAGAGCTCGCGAAGGCTATGAAGTTGTATATGGTGTACGAAATGATCGTTCTAGTGATTCCTTTCTAAAACGTTTTACCGCACAATCTTTTTATCGCTTACAGTCTTCGTTGGGTGTCGATGCTGTTTATAACCATGCTGACTATAGATTGATGTCCAAGCGTGCTGTTCTTGCATTGTCTCAATTCCGTGAGGTTAATCTATTTCTTCGTGGTTTGGTTCCTTTAGTTGGTTTCAAATCTTGCTGCGTGTATTATTCGCGAGGGAAACGGTTTGCCGGCGAATCTAAATACACGCTCGGTAAAATGTTGTCATTTGCTTTTGAAGGTATAACGTCTTTTAGTACTAAACCGATTAGGATAATTACTCTCACCGGTTTAATCATTTCTATTTTTAGTTTATTTGCACTTGTATATCTTTTAATTGGTCATTTTATTGGCGATGTACAAGTTGGCTGGACAAGCATCATTATGTCAATTTGGTGTCTTGGCGGACTTCAACTTTTGGCTTTGGGTGTCATCGGCGAGTACGTTGGAAAGACTTATATGGAGACGAAGCATCGTCCTCGCTATTTTATTGAGGAATTTTTGTCCGATAAGGAGGACAAGGATGCCTAAAGTTAGTGTGTTGATGCCTTGTTTTAATGGTGCTAAGTACATTTTGAAGGCAATTGATTCGGTGTTAAGCCAGTCTTTCCGCGATTTCGAATTATTAATTTTCGATGATCAGTCAACTGATGGAACATTTGAGATTGTTTCCAAGCTAACGGATTCTCGAATTAAGGTATTTAGGAACTCCAGTAATCTCGGTCTTGTTGGAAACTGGAATAATGCCATTGAGAATTCTTCTGGCGAGTATATTCATTTCCTCTTTCAGGATGATATTTTGTTACCCGGGGCTCTTGAGTCTGAGGTTGCAGCACTGGATGCTAATCCAAAGTGCTCCCTCTGCTTCAGCGCTTCATGTGTTATTGACTCGAATGGTGCCATTACAATGAAGAGGAGACCTTTTAAGCGGGATATGGTTTTAAAAGGCTCTGATTTTGCCCGCAAGACATTTCGAACTCATAATATCTATGGAGAGCCTTCTAATGTCATGTTTCGTAGAGATTGCTGGCAAAAGGTTGGACCCTTTAATGATTCTTTGTGTTACTCCCCTGATTGGGAGTATTGGATTCGTCTATCACTTAATGGTGATGTCTGCTATCTAGACTCAATTTATTCCTATTTTAGAGTGTGCAACGAATCTACTACGAACTCACTTTTTAAGGATAAAAAAGAGCAATTGAAACGCGATGAGTTTGATTTTGTGCGAGCAATCTGTTCACTCGATGGTATCAATATATCGTCGGTTGATTTAACCGCTCGTAAATTGTCGCTCTCAATCAGGAACATTGCTAAACGGATTTATTTTTCCGTTCACTGACTTTGGAAGTGATTGAATGAAAGGCATCATCCTCGCCGGCGGGTCCGGCACGCGCCTGTACCCGCTCACGCTCGTGACCTCCAAGCAGCTGCTTCCGGTCTACGACAAGCCCATGATCTACTACCCGCTCAGCACACTCATGCTGGCGGGCATCCGGGACATCCTGGTCATCTCCACGCCGACCGACCTGCCCAACTTCGAGCGCCTGCTCGGGGACGGCTCGCGCTACGGCGTGAGCCTCTCCTACGCCGAGCAGCCCAGCCCGGACGGCCTGGCCCAGGCCTTCACCATCGGCGAGGAGTTCATCGCCGGCGAGCCGTGCGCCCTCGTCCTCGGCGACAACATCTTCTACGGCAACGGCCTGTCCCGCCACCTGACGCGCGCCGTCCAGAACGCCGCGTCGGGCCGCGCCACGGTCTTCGGCTACCACGTGGACGACCCCGAGCGCTTCGGCGTCGTCGAGTTCGACGGCGAGGGGAGGGCCGTCTCCATCGAGGAGAAGCCCGCCGAGCCCAAGAGCTCCTACGCCGTCACCGGCCTGTACTTCTACCCGGGCGACGTGGCCGCCAAGGCGCATAGGGTCGAGCCGTCGGCCCGCGGCGAGCTGGAGATCACCACGCTCAACCAGATGTACCTGGAGGAGGGGACGCTGTCCGTCGTGACCCTCGGCCGCGGGTACGCCTGGCTCGACACCGGCACCATGGAGAGCCTGCACGAGGCGGCGGAGTTCGTCCGCGCCGTGGAGCACTCCCAGGACCTGCCCGTGTCCGTGCCCGAGGAGATCGCCTGGGAGAACGGCTGGATCACGACCGCAGAGCTGGAGGAGGCAGCCAAGGCCTACGGCAAGTCGGTCTACGGCCAGCACCTCAAGAAGGTCGCCGCCGGCGAGATCGTCAACAGCCCGCGCGAGTACTAGGAGAAACCCCTCATGTCTGATATCTTCGAGCCCAGGAACATCATCGTCACGGGCGGCTGCGGATTCATCGGCAGCAACTTCGTGCACTACGTGGTCAACAACCACCCCGAGGTGCACGTGACCGTCCTGGACAAGCTGACCTACGCCGGCAACCCCGAGAACATCGCCGGGCTGCCCGCCGACCGCGTGGAGCTCGTCGTGGGCGACATCTGCGACGCGGAGCTGCTCGACAGGCTCGTCCCCGGCCACGACGCGATCGTGCACTACGCCGCCGAGAGCCACAACGACAACTCCATCGCCGACCCCGAGCCCTTCCTGCGCACCAACGTCGAGGGCACCTTCCGCCTGCTGGAGGCCGTCCGCAAATACGGCGTCCGCTACCACCACGTCTCCACCGACGAGGTCTACGGCGACCTCGCGCTCGACGACCCGGCGAAGTTCACCGAGGAGACGCCGTACCGCCCGAGCTCGCCGTACAGCTCGACGAAGGCTTCCTCCGACATGCTCGTGCGCGCATGGACCCGCACCTACGGGCTTCGCACCACGATCTCCAACTGCTCCAACAACTACGGCCCCTACCAGCACGTGGAGAAGTTCATCCCCAGGCAGATCACGAACATCATCGACGGCGTGCGCCCCAAGCTCTACGGGAAGGGCGAGAACGTCCGCGACTGGATCCACACCGAGGACCACTCCAGCGCCGTCTGGGACATCCTCACGAAGGGCGAGATGGGGGAGACCTACCTCATCGGCGCAAATGGCGAGAAGGACAACATCACCGTGCTGCGCATGATCCTGGAGGCCATGGGGCGCGACCCCGAGGACTTCGACTGGGTCGCCGACCGCCCCGGCCACGACCGCCGCTACGCCATCGACTCCACCAAGCTCCAGCGCGAGCTGGGCTGGAGGCCGGCGCACACCGACTTCGCCGAGGGGCTCAAGGCCACCATCGACTGGTACGTGGCGAACGAGGCCTGGTGGCGCCCGGCCAAGGAGGCCACCGAGGCGCGCTACCGCGCACAGGGCCAGTAGGAGGGGATAGATCTATGGCAGACATCTCATTCGAGAAGGAACTTGCCGTCGCCGAGACCGGCATAGAGGGCCTGAAGGTCGTCGACCTGGCCGTCCACGGCGATTCGCGCGGCTGGTTCAAGGAGAACTGGCAGCGCGCCAAGATGACCGCCCTGGGCATCCCGGACCTCTGCGTCGTCCAGAACAACGTCTCCTACAACGACAGCCGCGGCGTCACCCGCGGCATCCACGCGGAGCCCTGGGACAAGTTCATCTCCGTGGCCCGCGGCTCGGTCTTCGGGGCCTGGGTGGACCTGCGCGAGGGAAGCGAGACCTTCGGCAAGGTGTTCACGACCGTTCTGGATCCCAGCAAGGCCATCTACGTCCCGCGCGGCGTTGGCAACTCCTTCCAGGCCCTGGAGGACGGCACCGCCTACACCTACCTGGTGGACGCCCACTGGTCGCTCGAGCTGAAGAGGACCTACACCTTCGTGAACCTCGCCGACCCCGAGCTCGCCATCGAGTGGCCCATCCCGCTGGACCAGGCCACCGTCTCCGAGGCCGACCTGAACCACCCGATGCTCGCCGACGTCGTCCCCATGGCGCCGAAGCGCACCCTCGTCACCGGCTGCAACGGCCAGCTGGGGCATGCGGTGCGCGCGCTGGCCGAGGAGCGCGGCGTGGCCAAGGACTTCGACTTCTGCGACATCGACACCTTCGACATGTCCGACCCGGAGGCCTATTCGCAGTACGACTGGTCGCTCTACGGCACCGTGATCAACTGCGGCGCCTACACGGCGGTCGACAGGGCCGAGACCCCCGAGGGCCGCGCGGCCGCCTGGAAGGCCAACGCGACCGGGCCGGCGCTTCTCGCCCGCACCTGCGCCGCGCACGGCATCACGCTCGTCCACGTGTCCTCCGACTACGTCTTCGACGGCACGGCCGAGGTCCACACGGAGGACGAGCCCCTCAGCCCGCTGTCCGTCTACGGCCAGACCAAGGCCGCCGGCGACATCGCCGTAGCCGGGTGCCCCCGCCACTACATCATGCGCAGCTCCTGGGTCATCGGCGAGGGGCACAACTTCGTGAAGACCATGAGGGGGCTGTCCGACCGCGTCGCCGACCCCGAGGACGGGCTCGAGCAGGTCACGGTCGTCGACGACCAGCTGGGCCGCCTGACCTTCACGCGCGACATGGCGGCTGCCATCTTCCACGTGCTGGGGACCCATGCGCCCTACGGCACCTACAACTGCACCGGCTCCGGCGCCGTGAAGTCCTGGGCGGACATCGCCCGCGCCGTCTTCGAGGCCGCCAACGGCAACGGCGACAGGGTCGTGCCGGTCGGCACCGCCGACTACTACGCGAACGCCGAGGGCCCCATCGCACCGCGCCCGGTTCACTCCGCACTCGACCTGTCCAGGCTCGAGTCGGTCGGCTTCCGAATGCCCGACTGGGAGGAAGAGCTAAAACTTCATTTTGATTAGATGCCTTTAGTACATTGTTTGCATTCTTAAAATCAGTGAGAATGCAAACAATGCCATGGGCATTTATGCCATTTTGCCAAGTTGCACCAGGAATTTTTTGGATGGTTTTCAATGCATTTTAAACTTGCAAATTTGATTTTTAACGGATCTGATGCGATGCTGCAGTATCCATTGCTTTGCTATAGGGCAACGGAGGGTCTTGTTATTCCAACTTCGAATGACGCTATTGAAATCATGAAATCGACCAATGTTGATTTCACAACATATTTTAATGCGCTATCCATTTATAAGTGGCGAAAATACACTACTGCAAAGGCGTTTTATCTTCATATCGAGTATTGCGGCTCCGCCTTAACGCTTCAGCAGACGTATGCAAATAATTATTCTTGGATTCCTTCTACAATTGATGGCTCTGCGGTTAGTTTGCAACGATCCGATGAATGGAGTGCAGCTGAAATCGAACTCTCCCTTTGTGAGGGAGAGATTCTGCACGCTTTTAATATCAGTACTGAAGGCCCTGTTAATATTCGGAATGCGTATTATTATTGCGATTGTGAAGAACTGGATATTCATCCAGTTGAGCTAGCGCTTGCAACTACTACGTTTAAAAAAGAAGACTATATTGTCCGTAACGTATCTCTTTTACAAAAGAACATTATTGATTCTGATGAAGAGATTGCTGATCATTTCCACGTACACATTATTGATAATGGCTGTTCGCTGAATAGTGCAAACTTGGATTCATCGCGTGTTACTGTTCATCCAAATCCTAATGTTGGCGGGTCTGGTGGTTTTGCTCGGGGGATGATTGAGTCACTTGAGCAGAATCCTAAAGCGACTCATGTTCTTCTGATGGACGATGATGTCGAGGTTCTTCCCGAGAGTTTTATCCGCACTTTCAACCTGCTCTCTCTTCTCAAAGAAGAATATGCTGAGGCCTTTTTATCGGGTGCCATGATGAGCTTGGAAGAGCCCAATTTGCGTACCGAGGATTTAGGGTTCTTTACTGCTAAGGGAACTTTTTCTCCCCTTAAGCCTGCAGGCTATATGACCTCACTTCATGATGTCGTTGAGACCGAGATATATAAGGCCCCAACTGGCCTTTATGAGGACACTGCCCAACAGTATGCTGGCTGGTGGTATTGCGTTATACCTACCGCAACGATTGAGCGCGAGGGGCTGCCTTTGCCTTTATTTGTTCGTTCGGATGACGCCGAGTACGCGCTTCGCTGCAAGCCCAAGTTCATGTCCATGAATGGTATTTGCGTTTGGCATAATTCCTTTAAGTTTAAGTATAGTGCTGCCGTGGAGCGTTATCAGGTAAGCCGAAATACGCTAATCAGTCAGGCGACAACTGGAGCTGCGCCTCTCTCTGATTTTCTTTATGAGATTCGTCGTGAAGTTGAGCTCGACTTGAAGAAATTTAATTACGATGAAGCTGCTCTTGCCGTAAAAGGTCTTGAAGATTTTTTGAGAGGTCCGGAGTGGATTTCTCATCCGGTTGCTGAAGCTCGCTTTATGGCGGCAAATCGTGAAAGGGAACAATTGATTCCCATCGAGCAGCTCATTCCTCAGGCGCTAGAGCTGGGCGTCGACTTAACGCAGTTAACTTTTGGCAATTTGAGCCTCGAAGGGGACAGGTCTAGGCTGAAGGCATTTAAGGATTATCTGACCATTAATGGCCATCGCTTTGTTAATGACTCTGCTAAGCGCAGGGGTAAGGTCTCTGTCATTGATGCTGCGGGATGGGTTTATCCCGCCGGTAAAATCAGGGACGTTGACACGCTTATTGTTGTAGATATGCCAAATAAAAAGGGCGCCATTAGACACATGGATAAGAAGCGATTCAAAGAGGTTTGGACTCGTTTTCGTAAAGCCGAGAAGGACTTCAAACGTAACAAAGACAAGATTTATTCCGAATACGCTTCGTATAGAGATGTCTTTACTTCGATCGATTTCTGGAAACAGTATTTGAAAGAGGCGTCGGAGTAGCCTTCATATGAGTGGGTTTCAAAGTGGGACCCACTCATTCTTTTGTATCATATGAGTAATTATGCTTCGTTTATTGTTAGTCGTTGGGAAGGTTAAGCCATGTCCTTGCTTTCTACTATTAAAAGAGTCCTTCCTGGTTCATCTCGATCGTTACATGCTATGCATGATGATATGGACCATCGCTTTGACGAGGTATTTTCGCGTATCGAGCAGGCTGATAACGGCATCAATATGAATATCAATTACAAATTCGATACTCGTTTATTTCCAGAAATTGAATTGCTCAAGCAACGCCAACAAAGTCTGTCAGAACAAATGAGCCTTCGCTTTGAATTGCTAGCGCGACGTGCGTACCCCGATCTCACCCCTTTTGAGCTCCGTTGCAAAATCTTTGATGCGTTGCCCAACGCCGAGGGCGATATTCGATTGATGCAGCAGGCAAACGCAGCGTTGATGAGTAAGCTAGACGCGATTTGTACTGCCAATAATATTCAATACTGGCTTTCTTATGGTTCTCTTGTTGGCACCTTGTCTCGATCGAGTTTTATTCCTTGGGACGACGATATTGATATTTGTATGATTAGATCCGATGTGGATAAGCTCACTGCCGCTTTGAAAAACGACCCTGAATATCAAATCACTCTCGTATATGACTGGTTTGTAAAGTGTCGTCAAGTTCGCTTTTGTTCAACTAATTCGCTTATACCTTGTTTTGTGGACATTTCGATTTACGACCGGGCGGCCGAGAATTCCAAGCGTGCGAACGATCAGCTTAGGCAACTCAGAATTGAGCTTATGGATTTCTTTGACAAAAATGAACGTGAGTTTAGTTTTTGGAAAGATAATCCTTGGATGGTTCATCCCGACAGTGGTCTTAGCGTGCAGTGCGGGGATGTTGACTTGGAGGCTCAGAGAACAGTTGTTTCTTCTGCGGAGATTGATCTTGTCCAGAGCGTATTCGATTCGTTTAACGAAAAGGCTCATGATCTAGGTTTGTTGACCGATGAGTCTCATGGTGATTTTGCATACGCGATTGATAACGTTTTTGATGCCCCTAAACGTAAAATAATTTGGGACTGCAACGATATCCTTCCCGTAAGAAAGCATCCGTTTGACAGCTTCTCTTTTTTGGTTCCCGCGAAAGCGGAAAAGGTCGCTGATGATTGCTATCCTGGATGGCCTTACATATTAATGGACATCTGTGGGCATGATCATTTTGCTAAGGATGTTTTGTCTGATCCCGATGTTCGCTCCGCGATGGCAAGGTTTGTCGACGAATGTAATTAGTAGTTACAACGGCTTTGATTAAGGTATTTAAAATGCAGTTTAAACTTGCGAATGTTGTACTTAAAGTTGAAAAGCATGCAAAGGATTTTCCCGAACTCTACTATCGCGTGCTCTCCGGTGATGTCTCATATAGTGACGATTTTCATTCACTTCATATCAATGGAAACGTTGACTTTCTGACGTATGTGAATGGCTTATCTGCTGGCAAATGGCATCAGTATGCATCTGTTGACAGCGTTGTCTTGCATATGGCTTTATTTGGCAGAGGCCGGGTTGTCGTTCATGGAGTGAGATCTTGCGAACTGAATCCCGTCGAGCTTAAATCGTATCCTTTTGATGGCGATAAAGTTGATCCTTGCGTTCTCGATATCGATATCGATACAACCGGCTACGACTTGATCGGTTTTAGGATTGAGAGTGATGAGGGCTATTCCGTAGACCTCTTGAACGCCTCTTATCTGACTGATGTTCCTGAGGACTCAATTAACCAGATCAATCTTGCTCTTTCTACTACTACATTTAGGAATGAGCAGTACATTCTTCCGAATATTGAACTCGTTAAAGCGGGCATCTCCAAAGAGGACGGTCCGATTCGCGATCACTTCCACATGTTTGTCGTCGACAATGGGCAGACGCTCGATTCTGCATCACTTTCCGATGAGCTAGTCACCGTGCTTCCGAATCCCAATACGGGCGGTTCGGGAGGATTCGCACGTGGAATGATGGCGGCCACTGAAGCTCCTAGTCAGTTCACCCATATCATTTTGATGGATGACGATGTCTCTATCATGCCCGAGAGTTTGATTCGTGCGTTTAACCTGCTCTCTCTTGCTAGGGGCAAATATAAGGATGCCTTTATTAACGGTGCCATGCTTTCGATGGAGGACCCAACTCGTCAGTTTGAGGATGTCTCGTATGTGGCGACCACCGGTGCCTATCGTCGAGTAAAAGAAGATCTGAATGTCGGCAAGCTGTCCGATATCCTCGAAAACGAACGTACAAACGTCGAGGTTGACCAGGCTTACGGAGCCTGGTGGTATAGCTGCATTCCGGTGAAGGCTATCGAAAAGAACGGCCTTCCCATGCCTTTCTTTATTCGCTGCGACGACGTTGAGTTTGGCATGCGCAATAAGCCTGTCTACATGACTATGAATTGCATTTGCGTGTGGCATGCAAGCTTTGAGGGGCGTTTCCGCGCTTCGGTTGATTGCTACCAGTACTTCCGTAACTTCTTTGCCATGACTGCTCTCGATGATTGTGCTGATGAGAAGATGTTTGTCCTTCGTATTCAGCGAGGGGTACGTCAGAACTTGCGCGATATGGACTATCAGGCTGCCGAGTTTATTCTTGATGGCTTTGAGGATTATCTGCGTGGCCCTGAGTATCTCCAGAAGCTTGATGGCGCCGCGACGATGATCGGCAAGGGTAAGTTAAACGAAAGGCTGATTCCTGTTTCCGAAATGGATCCAGAGCTTCTTCGCAAGGCCGGGGTTACGGAGCAAGTGCTCGCTAATGTTAATCTGGAATCCCATCCTTCGAAGTTTATGAAGTACTGGAGATCTATTCCTTACGACAAGCACTATCTTCCCGATGCGCTGTTGCGCGGTAAGCCCGGCTATGTAGTTAAGAATGGCAGTTGTACGCTTGAGGGCAACTCGACGCGTTGCAAGACGCTGGTCTTTCTTGATCCGACCCGCGAGAAGGGGTCGGTTCGCACGATGGATCGAGTACGATTTAAGAGCATTCGGCGCCGAGAGCACGAACTGATGAAGCGCTATCGTAAAGAAGGCAAGAGCGTTAGAGGAGCATGGAAAGATTCCATGCCGTATATGACTTCACGAGAGTTCTGGGAAGAGTACTTGGGACTTAAATAAGAAGAGGCCCAGACTGAGTCCGGGCCTCTTCTTATTTATCTATCTTAGAATTTCAGCCGGTGCTGCCTGATTTTTGACTGAATGGGCCCAATGATCAATGTGTCGACCAACGATGCTATCGCTAACGCCAATCCATATGCCAACGCCGTCGCGAGTAGCCAGGTGAGCAGCCGTAACGGCCAAGCTAGCGTCGCATATCCACCATTCAAAGCGGTGGCATAGACAATATTGATGGCGAATTCAATCGTTGTGTACTGAAGGAGATAGATTGAGTAAGACCTTTTCGCAGACCATTCAATGGCTTTAGATAATACATCCGAAGAGATTTTAAGCCTGTCTATAGCAATAAATACGGCAACAGTTGTAACCATCCAGTTATATTGGGTCCGCTCGTTCGAATCCGAAATACGCGCTAATAATGTCTAGGATAAAGAATAGAATGCCGGCAACCTTAATTAGGCGAACTTCTCTTATGTCCAGTAACGGGCTGACGCGTTTAATGAAATATCCCATACAAAAGAACGTAAAATACGTTCCTCCGAGTAGCGATATGGGTATAAAGCGCTGAAACATACTTATGGCAGCCGCAAGGGTTATATGCTGAGAGTTGATGAGCAAGGACTTTGTAACGCATGATAGCCCGCCCCACGCATAAATTCCTAGGGTTACGAATAAGGCTATTTTGCAGGTACGATCATCGAGCGCATCAAACATTTTCGATAGTATCGGTGCTACCAAAATGAAAGGTATGAGTGCCGGGACAAACCACCAACCGCCTTGAACCAGGTCGCTTGTATATCGTATATAGTTCGTATCCTGTAATGAGCCGGTGGCAGTTTTGAATGCGTACAATAGTCCGGCATATACGAAGATGGGTAGCAATAGAGACAGGGCCTTATCGAATAGGTAATCCTTGTAACTTTTCTTAAGTGGCTTAAATGCGAAATAGCCAGACAGGCAGAAGAAAATTGGATCACAGATAATGGCAGCCGTGCTTGCTATTGGACTCGCGTTGATGTTTCTAAAGCTGCCCAGTTGTGGTGCAATGTGGACGACAACAACCAAAAACATCGATAGGGCTCTTAGGAGGTCCCAGTTTGTAAGACGTTTGCTTGTGCTCATTGGATTCACTCACCTTTTGTTTTGTGCGTCTTATATACCTGTAGCTCCCATTGCTTTCGTTCAACTTTCGCAACCGAGTCGAGGATAAGCCCCGTTGCCAGGCTTAGCCCGCATAGGAACATAAACGAGACGGCGAGCATTGCGGTGGGGAAGCGAGGGACTAATCCGGTCTGGAAGTACTCTGCGACGATTGGTATACCGAGAGCGAGCCCTATGATGGCAAAGATGATCGCGATAAGACTGAAGAACTTGAGCGGACGATAGTCTTTAAAGAGCGTGCCAATCATTGCGATGACCTTGATGCCGTCGCTTACCGTGTTGAGTTTTGATTCGGAGCCGGCGGGTCGATCTCGATACTCCACCGGCACGTCTTGAATGCGCCAGCGGTGGTCGACGGCGTGGATGGAGAGCTCGGTTTCGATCTGGAAGCCCTCGCTCAAGACGGGGAAGGTCTTGACGAAGGGCTTGCTCATGGCTCGGTAGCCGGTCATCACGTCGTCAAAGCTGTAGCCGTAAATCCACTTGATCATGGCGCGAACAAGGTTGTTGCCAAAGCCGTGAAAGGCTCGTTTATTCTCTTCGGCATAGGTGCCGTTTGACAGGCGATCGCCAACGGTCATATCTGCTTCGCCGTTAAGGATGGGATTGCAGAGTGACTTGGCAGCTTCGGCGGGGTAGGTATCGTCGCCGTCGACCATCAAGTAGCATTCGGCATCGACATCACGGAACATTTGGCGGCACACGTTGCCTTTGCCCTGCCTGGGCTCGTGGCGCACTGTTGCCCCGTGTTGCTTTGCGATTTGCGAAGTGCCATCGGACGAGTTGTTATCGTAAACGTAGACAATTGCACCGGGCAGCTCTCGATGAAAATCGTCGACAACTTTGCCAATCGTCAGCGCTTCGTTGTAACAGGGGATTATGACGGCGGTATTCGAATAGTCCATGTAGGACCTCCTTTAATGACTCATCTGGTCGAAAGTATACCTATCGCCTGCCCCTTTGATTAGATATGGGTTAGTTCTCCAGATTTGTTGCGGTGGGTTATCGTCAACGTGGGAGGGCTATACTTTCCACTGTTATGTTTTACGAGACAAGGAGATGGTCCGTGGCTGACAATGTAGAGAGTCAGAAAGCGGTGGCTAAACCGGCCTCTCACGCTAAAAATGATTTTGAAAAGGACAAGTTCATTCTTAAGCAGCTTGTCACCAAAGATTTTAAAATCAAATATCGTCGCAGTGTTTTGGGCGTGGCATGGTCCGTGCTTAACCCGCTGCTGATGATGGTTGTTATGTCGATCGTGTTTTCGACGATTTTTGGCCAGAGCCGCAATGGGTCAATTACGCCTGAAATGTATCCGTTATATCTGATTGTCGGTAACATTACGTTCTCTGTCATGTCCGAGTCGACGAACCAGGCGCTCATGTCCATCATTTGGGCGTCTTCTCTGCTCAAGAAGGTTAAGGTCCATCGCTGGGTGTTTCCGGTGCAGAAGGTGCTGTTTTCTCTTGTCAACTTTTCCTTCTCTTTGGTTGCCGTCGCCCTTGTTATGCTCTTTTTCCGTGTTGTCCCTACCTGGCATTTAATTCTGCTGCCGGTTTGCCTGCTGTTGCTTATGTGCTTCTGCATGGGCTTGGGCATGATGTTGTCGGCGCTGGCGGTCTTTTTCCGCGACGTTATGCACCTGTGGACCGTTGTTATCACGGCCTGGATGTATCTGACGCCTATTTTCTGGACGACCGATTACATCAGCCAAATGGCACATTGGATCCAGGTGCTGGTGGTCTTGAATCCCATGTACAACTATCTCCAGTTTATGCGTGATATCTTCCTGTTCAATACCGTGCCTTCTGCGCTTACGTTCGGCTTATGTGTTGCCTGGGCTGTTCTTGCTCTTGCTATTGGCTATACCGTATTTCATAAGACCGAGCACAAGTTTATTCTCTACATCTAAGGAGTGCTGTTTATGACTGAATCTGCTATTGATTACAGCAAGCAGCCCCTTGCTGTTGAGGTTAAAGACGTTACCATGATTTTCAACATGGCGTCCGAGTCCCTGACAAACCTCAAGGAGTATTTTATTAAGCTCGCCAAGCACGAGCTGTTCTTTGAGGAGTTCCGTGCACTTAAGCACATTTCGTTTGATGTGCATCGCGGCGAGGTCGTTGGTCTTGTTGGTACTAACGGTTCCGGTAAGTCTACGATGCTCAAGATCATCGCTGGCGTTTTGGAGCCCAGCGAAGGCGAGGTTAAGGTCCACGGCAATATCGCGCCACTGATTGAGCTCGGTGCCGGCTTTGACCCGGAGCTTACCGCACGTGAGAATATCTATCTGAACGGTGCGCTCCTTGGATACACCAAGGAGTTTATTGACGCTAGCTTTGACGAGATCATCGAGTTTGCTGAGCTCAAAGACTTTGTTGACATGCCCTTGAAGAACTTCTCTTCGGGTATGGTCGCGCGCATTGCCTTTGCTATCGCCACGATTACCGAGCCCGATATCCTGATCGTCGATGAGACGCTTTCTGTTGGCGATGTCTTTTTCCAGCAGAAGTGTGAGCGTCGCATTCAGCACTTTATCGAGAGTGGTGACGTCACGGTCTTGTTCGTTTCTCACTCCATGGAGCAGGTTGAGCGCATTTGCCAGCGTGCTGTTTGGATTGAGAAGGGCGACCTGCGTATGGATGGTCCCGTGGATGAGGTCTGCAAGGCATACCACGACCAGTTCAAGTAGGTTATAATCTTTTAGTCGCGCGAACTTGTACCCGCTTGGACGTGCGGCTTTTATGCTCCATTAGCTCAGTTGGATAGAGCAGGGGACTTCTAATCCCAAGGTCGACGGTTCGAATCCGCCATGGAGCACCAATAGAGTTTTTGAAGACCCGGTTTAATGCCGGGTCTTTGTTTTTTTTGCATGTGGGCGTGCAGTTCTCCCTCAACAATAAGCCCGGTGTAGCATTGAACTGCCTCCCATTTCTTGGACATGAGAAATGGGAGGCTTTCTTTATGCGCGTTGATTTGAGAGTGAAGCATGATATCGAGGCCAGGAAGGCGGCCATAGGGCTCTTCGAGCTCGGGCGCGGGTATAAATCTGCCGCGATTGCCCTTTCGCTTCCCGTGGAAGCCGTGAGAAGATGGCAGGAGATATACCGCGCATTCGGGAGCGAGGTGCTGCTGCGCATGGACGGAAAGCAGGGCAGGTACACATACGAGCAGAAGGTCGCCGCCGCCTCCGCCGTCGTCGACGGCGGCATGACGAAGACCGAGGCGATGGCGGCGTTCGGCATAATGTCGATGTCGCCGCTCAAGAAGTGGTGCGCGCTATACCGCCGGGGCGGCGCGGAGGCCCTGCGCCCGAGGCCCAAGGGCCGGCCGAAGGGTTCCAGGGCGAGGCCGCGGACCCGCGAGGAGGAGCTCGAGGAGCGGTGCCGTAGGCTCGAGGCCGAGGTGGCCTACCTAAAAAAATTACGCGCCCTGGTCGAGAGGGACGGGCTCTGACCAGGGCGAAGGCCGAAGCGGTCGCGGCCCTGCGCGCCGAGGGGCACGCGCTCGGGCACCTGCTCGCATGCGCCGAGCTCAAGCGGTCGACCTACTACTACGCCCTCGCGCACCCGCCGAGGCCCACGCGCCCCGAGCTCTGGGAGGCGGCCGCCGAGATCTTCTCGCGCACCGCCAACGGCTGCGGGCACCGGCAGATAGCGATGTGCCTCAGGGCGGAAGAGGGGGCCGTGATAGCCGACAAGACCGTGCTCAAGATGATGCGCGAGATGGGGATTCGCTGCGGTATCAGACGCGAGACGGCCTACCACAGGTACAACTCGTACAGGGGCGTCGTCGGCAGGACGTTCGAGAACGTGATCGCGAGGGATTTCGACGCCGGGGCCCCGTGGCGGAAGCTGGGAACGGACGTCACCGAGTTCAAGGTGGCGGGCGGCAAGGCCTACTGGGCCCCGACGCTGGACTTCTGCACCAAGGAGATTGTGGCGAGCGACATATCGACCACGCCCGACATGGCCCAGCAGGTCAGGATGCTCGACGAGCTGCTGTCCAAGATCCCCGAGGGCGCCGCCCCGACCATGCACTCGGACCGGGGCTGGCAGTACCAGCGCGCCTCGTACACATCCAGGCTCGAGGCCGCCGGCATCGTCCAGAGCATGTCCAGGAAGGCGAACTGCATCGACAACGCCGCCACCGAGCAGCTCTTCGGCCACGTCAAGGACGAGTTCTACCGGGGCCGCGAGTGGGAGACGTTCGAGGATTTCAAACGCGACCCGGAGGAATACATAGTCCACTGGAACACGAGCCGGAGGCAGGTAAGATTGAAGGGCCTGACCCCGGAGGAGTTCCGGAATCAGGCCCTCGCGGCCTAGTCGCTATTTAGGGCGTCCAAGATTTGGGACGCAGTTCACATCGCTGCACCGGGCTTATTGCTTCTTGCGAATTTGGTTGTCGGTCTCGAGTCGTCGAGCTCCCTACGCCTTAGTCGGTTCCACGCCCAGCTCGTTGCGGACGAGTTCGAAGGCTGCGGCGATGGCCTTGTCCATGTCGTAGTACTTGTAGCCGCCCAGACGACCGGCAAAGACCACGTCGCCCTCCTGCGCAGCCAGCTCCTCGTACTGCTTGTAGAGGGCCTCGTTCTTGGCGTCGTTGATGGGGTAGTAGGGCTCGTCGCCGGGCTTCCAGTCGGCCGGGTACTCGCGCGTGATGACGGTCTTGTCCTGCGTGCCGAACTCAAAGTGCTTGTGCTCGATGATGCGCGTGTAGGGGATCTCGCGCTCGGTGTAGTTGACCACGGCCACGCCCTGATGGTCGGTCTCGTCGAGCGTCTCGGTCTCGAAGCGCAGGCTGCGGTACTCCAGCGTGCCCAGCTTGAAGTCGTAGAACGCGTCGATGGGGCCGCAGTAGATCGTCTTGGCGGCGATATCGGGCTCGGCGGCGACCAGCTCCTTGTACTCCACGCCGCAGCGCACCTCGATGCCCTCGAGCATGTTGGCGACCATCTTGGTGTAGCCGCCCATGGGGATGCCCTGGTAGCGGTCGTTGAAGTAGTTGTTGTCGTAGGTAAAACGGCAGGGGAGGCGCTTGATGATGCTGGCGGGCAGGTCCTTGCAGTCGCGGCCCCACTGCTTCTCGGTGTAACCCTTCACGAGCGTCTCGAAGATGTCACGGCCGACGAGCGACAGCGCCTGCTCCTCGAGGTTCTGCGGCTCGCCGATGTTCTCGGCGGCCACCTGCTCGGCGATCTTGGCCTTGGCGTCGGCCGGCGTGACGACGCCCGGCCACATCTTGGCGAAGGTGTTCATGTTGAAGGGCATGTTGTACATGTTGCCGTGGAAGTTGGCTACCGGCGAGTTGACGTAGTTGTTGAACTCGGCGAAGCGGTTGACGTAGTCCCAGACATCCTTCATGGAAGTGTGGAAGATATGCGCGCCGTAGCGGTGGACCTGGATGCCCTCGACGTCCTCGGTGTAGATATTGCCGGCAATGTGATCGCGGCGATCGATGACCAGGACCGACTTGCCGGCGCGCTTGGCGGCATTGGCAAAGACGGCGCCCGAAAGGCCGGCACCGACGACAAGGTAATCGTACTGGGACATGGATATGCTCCTTTGTATGTCAATTGGACAGTTACTTTAGTTTAGGGACAAACGTTTCTGACTTATTTCCCCCAATGATTAGTGTAGCAGATACCCTTTCAGCAGCTCCAGCGCGTGGGCGTAGCCCTGCAAGCCCTCGCCGGTGATGGTGGCGAAGCAGGCTAGGCGTGCATAGCTCATCTGGCGGAAGTCCTCGCGCGTCTCGACGGCGCTGATGTGGACCTCGACGGCAGGGATGGCGACGGCCTTGAGGGCATCGAGGATCGCGACGCTCGTGTGCGTGTAGGCCGCCGGGTTGATGACGATGCCGTCGACCTTGCCGTAGGCCTCCTGGATCTTGTCGACGATGCTGCCCTCGTGGTTGGATTGGAAGACCTCGACCTCGTTAAAGCCCTGCGTGGCGCCTGCCTCCTGGCAGATCTGGACCAAACGGTCGTAGTTATCGCTTCCGTAGATGCCCGGCTCGCGAATGCCGAGCATGTTGAGGTTGGGGCCGTTGATGACGAGTGCCTTCATGGTTGCTTCCTTTGCAGTTGGTTGGCGTGGCTGGTCTTGCGATCTTCGGCGTTTGCCCAGATAAAACCTGCCAAAATAAACCTGTCCCTTTTTGGCAGGTTAGAGGGTCTCGACGATGGCGGCCGCGGTGTTGGCGGCGCAGTCGCGTGAGTCGATGATGTGGTCGGCCCAGGCGCGGTAGCGCGGCATGCGCTGCTCGGCCAGCTTGTCGATACCATCGCGGGCGGTGATGGGGCGTCCCTTGTGGGCGAGTTCGTCGAGCTTGCGGTTGAGCATCACGATCTGGCTGTTCTGGTGCAGTAGCGGGTAGTTCTCGTCGCGCGTGACCACGCCGCCGCCCGTGGAAAGCACCAGGCCGCTGCACTTGGAGATGCCGGCCAGCACCGCCGTCTCCTGCTCGCGGAAGGCCGCCTCGCCGCTCTCGACGATAAAGTCGGCGCAGGGCCTGCCCAGGCGCTCCTCGAGGGCGCGGTCCAGGTCGATGTGCTCTCGCCCCGTGAGCAGGGCAATCTGCTCGCCCACACGGGTCTTGCCCGAGCCCGGCATGCCGATCAGCGCGATGTTCTGCTCGCGGCGTGACAGGCGCTCCGTTACGTCCAGAATGCGCTCGCGCGGAGTGACCTGGCCGGTGTAGCGCTCAACGGCTTGCGCCGCCTGGGCCACGAGCATGAGCAGACCGCCGATGTAGGGGATGCCGCGGCGCTCGGCCTCGAGCATGAGTCCCGTGCGAGCGGGGTTGTAGACAATGTCGATGACGCCCTCGAGCGCATCGAGCCCCTCGAGCGTACAAGGCGCGTCGGGGCAATGGGGGAACATGCCGGCGGGCGTGCAGTTGACGAGCAGGGCGGCATCGGACTGCTGCGCGATGTTGTCGTAGTTGACTTCGCTCGTACGGCCGACCGGCACGACGATGGCGCCCAGGTCGCCGAGCACCATGCTGGCAGTGGTGCCGGCGCCACCGGTGGCACCGAGCACGAGGGCCTTCTTGCCGGCAACCTGGGCGCCCAGCTCTTCAACCAAGCACTGGAAACCGAAGTAGTCGGTGTTGTCGCCGCGCAGGCGGCCGTCGGGCAGGCGCGTGATGGTGTTGACGTTGCCCATGCGCTCGGCCAGGGGACTCAGCTCGTCCAGATAGTCCATGACGGCGCGCTTGTAGGGGATGGTCACGTTGGTGCCCTCCCATTCGTCACCCGTCATAAAAGCCTGGAGGTCCTCGGGCTCGCGCTCAAAACGCACGTACTCAAGCCCCGCGAGCTCTTTGTAGATGGTCGGGGTGTAGCTGTGGCCCAGCACGCGGCCCAGCACGCCGTAGGGGCGGGTTGCGGCAGTATCGGTCATCTAGAGCACCTCCGTGTAGCTGCCAAAGTAGGTGAAGCTCTCGCACACGTCGTCGATGGAATCGAGCAGGTCATCGAGGGCCTTGCTGCCAAAGGGGCAGTCCAGGTCAAAGTAGAACATAAACTCAAAGTCGTGCCCGGGGATGGGGCGGCTCTCGAGCTTGATGAGGTTGATATTGAGCGCGTAGAAGCGCTCGAGTACGCGATAGAGTGCGCCCGGCTCGTTGGCCGTGGTGATCATGAGCGAGGTGCGGTTGGCGCCGGGGTAGACGCGTGGCTCGCGGCTGATGACGACAAAGCGCGTGTAGTTGTTGTCCGAGTCCTGGATGTTGGGCTCCAGTACCTCCAGGCCGTAGAGTGCGGCGCAGCTGCGCGATGCGATGGCGGCAACATCGGTGCGCTCGGAGCTGGCGACCATCTCGGCCGACATGGCGGTGTTGGGGTACTTGGTGGCGTGCAGGCCGTGCGCCTCGATAAAGCCAGCGCACTGCGCGATGGCCTGACCGTGGCTGTAGACCTCGCGTATGCCCGCGAGCTTGGTGCCGGGCTTGACGAGCAGGTTGTGGTCGATTTTGAGGCGGAGCGAGCGCACGATGTGGAAGTCGAACTGGGCGAGCAGGTCGTAGACGGCGTTGACCGAGCCGGCGGTGGAGTTCTCGATGGGCAGCACGCCAAACTCGCAGAAGCCGTCGCGCACGGCACACATGACGCCCTCGAAGGTCTCGAAAAACGCGATGTCGGGCACGTCGAAGAGCTTGCACGCGGCGATTTGGCTGTAAGCGCCCTCAACACCCTGGCAGGCGACGGTGGTCGTTTGAGGGAAGGGCGTGTCGGAGGCTGCAGCCGTGGCGTGGGCCTTTTGCGAGACGGTGATGCCCTTGAGCTCGTTGATGTAGCGCTGCTGCTCGGCCTTGCTCATGCTCATGAGGAGACGGAACAGGGTGATGGTCTGCGCCTCGTAGCGCTCGGGCGCGCGGCTGGCGAGGTTGTTGAGCTTGGAGCGCTCACGGGCGGGGTCGAAGACGGCCTTGCCCATCTCGATTTTTGACTTGGCGACCTCGGTGGCAATGTCCATGCGCTCAACAAAGCTGTTGAGGAGCGTGGTGTCGATGCCATCGATGGCCTGGCGGATGTCAGCAAGGTCCATGGAGACCCCTTTCACGTGTCGGGGGATGTTGAGGGGTGGGTAGTTAGCGCTGGTCTGCGTCCTCTAGGAGGGCGTCCCAGATGGCGAGGGCGGCGGCTGCCTCGGCTACGGGGACGGCTCGGGGGACGATGCAGGGATCGTGGCGGCCGTGGACCGAGAGCTCGGCATTTTCCATGGCGTCCATGTCTACGGTCTGCTGCTCGCGGCCAATGGAGGGCGTCGGCTTTACGGCCATGCGCCACATGACGGGCGCGCCGGTCGAAATACCGCCCAGGATGCCGCCGGCGTTATTGGACTCGACCTCGATCTTGCCGGTCTCGGCATCGATGCGATATGGGTCGTTGTTCTCGCTGCCGCGCATGGCGGCCACGGCAAAGCCCATGCCAAACTCCACGCCCTTTACGGCGGGAATCCCAAACGCGATCTGCGCGATGCGGTTTTCGATGCCGTCGAACATGGGGTCGCCGATGCCCGCGGGCAGGCCGTAGATACCGCACTCCACGATGCCGCCGATGCTGTCGAGCTCGTCGCGCGCGGCCAGAATCTCCTCGCGCATGCGAGTGCCAGCTGCGGCGTCAATGCACGGCAGGTCGTTCGAAAGGACCGCCTTGCGGTCGGCCTCGCGATAGACCATGTCGTCCATGGGCAGGTCGGAGATGCCACCGATCTGCGCCACGTGCGCCATCACGTTAATGGCGCGGGCCTCGAGCGCCTGCAGCGCGATGCCGCCCGCGATGCATAAGGGCGCCGTCAGGCGGCCGGAGAAGTGTCCGCCGCCGGCGACGTCGTGCATGTTGTGGTACTTCACGCGTGCCGGGAAATCCGCATGGCCCGGGCGGGGCTTGCGGCGCAGCTCGGAGTAGTCCTTGGAGCGCGTGTTGGTGTTCTCGATGATCGCGGCGATAGGCGCGCCCGTGGTGTGTCCATCAACCACACCGGCGATAATGTGGACGGCATCGGCCTCGCGACGCTTGGTCGAGGTCTCGTCGCGACCGGGGGCGCGACGATCCAAAAAGGCCTGCAGCTGCTCCAGGTCAACGGCGATACCTGCTGGAATGCCATCGAGCGAGCAGCCGATAGCGGGGGAGTGCGACTGGCCGAAGATGCTCAGATGCAATACGTTGCCAAAGGTCGAGGACATGCTATTCCTCCTCGAGCGTGACCTTGCCGCCCAAAAGGCGGTAGTGGTCGAAGAAATCGGGATAGGACTTGTTGACGGCCTCGGCGCCGTGGATCACGACCTCGCCGGTGGCGCGACTTGCGGCGATGGCTGCCATCATGGCGATGCGGTGGTCGTTGTGCGAATCGACCTCGCCGCCGATAAAGGCGTCGACACCCTTGATGATGAGGTCATCGCCGGCAATGCGTACCTGCGCGCCCAACGCGGTGAGCTCTCGGGTGGTGGTGATCAGGCGGTCGGATTCCTTGATGCGCAGACGGGCGCAATCGCGGATAAAGGTGCGGCCCTGCGCCAGCGAGGCCACGGCAGAGATAACGGGCACCAGGTCGGGAATGTCGTGGGCACTCATCTCAAAGCCGGCGAGCTTGTCGGACTGCACGGTGGCGGCGTTGGTGGAGCGCACGATGCGGGCGCCAAAGCGCGAAAGCGCGGCAAGCACGTTGCGGTCGCCCTGTGCAGAGCTCAGCGACACGCCCTCGACGGTGATGGGGTCGGTACCGATGGCGCCGGCGCACAGCCAAAAGGCAGCGTTGGACCAGTCGCCCTCGACGGCTACGCTGCCGGGCGTGCGGTACGAGCCACTGCTCACGCGGAAGTTCGTGACCTCGGGCTGGCCGTCCTTGGCCGGAATACGCTCGACGTTGACCTCGACGCCGAAGGCCTTCATGGCCTGGATCGTCAGGTTGATGTAGGGGCGGCTCTCGATAAGGCCGCATACCTGCACGCAGGAGGGCTGGGCCAGCAGCGGGGCGGCCAGCAGCAGGCCCGAGATATACTGCGAGCTCACGTTGCCCGGAAGCACAAAGGTGCCCGGGCGCATGCGGCCGCTCGTCTTGAGCGGAAAACCGCCCAGACCCTGTAGGTCGCAGCCGGCGGCGATGATCTCGTCCGAGAGCGGGGAGAGCGGGCGGGCGCCCAAGCGCCCCTGACCCACAAAAGTTGCTTCTGCACCCAGCGCGCAAACGACAGGCAGCATAAAGCGGAGCGTGGAGCCGCTTTCACCGCAGTCAAGCGTGCCGCCGGCAAGGGCCTTGAGCAGGCCAAACTCAACACTCTTCATGGTGGGGTGGACCTGGAAGCCGTCCTCGACGGTCTCGATGCGAGCACCCAGGGCCGTAAGGCAACGCACCGTGGCCTCGATGTCGGCGCAGGTGGTGTTGCAGGTGACGTGCGTCTCGCCGTTGGCGAGCGCAGCGCAGATGATGAGGCGATGCGCCATCGACTTGGACGCGATGGCGGGAACGGTGCCCTTGAGCGGGGACGGGGTGATGCGGGCTAGCATGCGGATGCGTCTCCCTTCTGGCCGAGGCCCTCGGCAATGAGTTCGTGGAAAGTGGAAAGTGGCGTGCGGTCGATGCTGCAGCGGCCAATGCCGTGCGGAATCACCAGGTCGATGGTGTCGCCCGCGCGCTTCTTGTCGTGGAGCGCCTCGGCAAAGACGGTATCGGCATCTAGGTCGCAGCGGGTCTTGAGGCCATGGCGGGCGCAGAGCTCCTCAATACGACCGGGCAGTGCAGCATCGCAAGCGCCGTGCAGGGCCGCGGCGCGCGTGATGATGCCCATGCCGATCGACACGCAGTTGCCGTGTCCGAGTTCAAAGTGCTCGCAGGCCTCGACGGCGTGTCCGGCGCTGTGTCCAAAGTTGAGGAGCTTACGCTGGTTGGTTTCGCGCTCGTCGGCGACGACCACGGCGCGCTTGATGTCGATATTGCGGGCGATGATGAGCGCTACGCGGGCCACATCGCGGTTGAGCAGCTCCAGCGTGAGCGGGGTCTTCTCCAGCTCGGCGAAAAGCTCCGGGTCGGCGATCACGGCTTGCTTGACGACCTCGCCGCAGCCGTCGGCGAACTGCTCGGGCGTGAGGGTGGCCAGGCACCCCACGTCGGCAATAACCACGCTCGGCTGCCAAAAGGCGCCGGCCAGGTTCTTGCCGGCAGCCAGGTCTATGGCGGTCTTGCCGCCCACCGACGAATCCACCATGGCGAGCAGGCTCGTGGGGATCTGCACAAACTTGCAGCCGCGCATGTAGGTGGCGGCCACAAAGCCCCCCACGTCGCCCACGACGCCGCCGCCGAGTGCCACGATCACGTCGGAGCGCGAAAGCTCGTGCTCGGCCACAAACTCCAAAATGGCAACATAGGTTTCGGCGCGCTTATGGGCCTCGCCGGCCTCGAAGGTGCAGATGCTCACCTCGTAGCCTGACGCCTCCAGGCTCTGCTTAACGGGCATCTGGTAGAGCGGGCCCACGTTGGTGTCCGTCGCGATGACGGCCTTGGTGCCGCCGGCAGTGGCACGCACGAGCGGTCCCGCCTGCTCCAGCAAAAACGTGCCAACATGCACCTGGTAGGGGCGTGCAGTGTCGATATCGATGGTAATCGCCATAAGCTTCGGTCCTTTCGACCTGGCGTGATGGGTTGTCTAGTGGGAGGCCTCGTCGTCGAGTGCGCGCTTAATGCGGTCGCCCTCGGCAAGGAGATTCTCCAGATAGCGCTGGTCGCGGTCCTTGAGCGCACGGCTGTAGGCGCCAAGCGATTCGATCAGATGGTCGATCTCAAAGGCGAGCGCGTCGGCGTCGTCGATCATGAGCTCGGACCACATTTGCGGGTTGAGGTGCGCCACGCGGGTGAGATCGCGGTAGCTGCCGGCCGAAAAGCCGTGGTGGACCTGAGCGGTCGGGCTCTTAACATAGGCGTTGGAAACGACGTGCGCGAGCTGGCTCGTAAAGGCGATGACGCGGTCGTGCTCGGCGGCGCTGGTCACGCTGAACTTGCCAAAGCCCAAGGGGCGTACCATCTCGCGCACCTGGCCCAAAAGCTCCAGTTTGAGCGCATCGTCCACCGCGGGCGGTACGAGCACGAGCGGGGCGCCCTGGAACAGGTCGGCGCGGGAGTGCGCATAGCCCGAGTACTGCGTGCCCGCCATGGGGTGCGCGCCCACAAAGTAAAAGCCGTGCTCGCGGGCTAGCTCAAAGGCGCGCTCGCACACGATGCCCTTGACGCCCACCGTGTCGATCACCACGGGGCCCATGATGGCCTCGGTGTCGGTGGCGTCGGCGAGCGCCTGGGCGTGCGCCTCGAGCCACTCGATGCATGCCTCGGGATAGCAGGCAAGGACGATGATGTCGCATTCGCCGAGCGTCTTGTCGTTAAGCTCTCCGGCGACAGTGCCCATGCTGGCGGCCGTCATGACATCGTCATCGGGGTCCCAGGCCAGCACGCGGACGCCCGCCTGCGCATAGCCGCGGGCAAAGCTGCCGCCGATGAGGCCCAGGCCGACGATGCCGGCGCACTTGGGGCCGCCCTGGTTAACGCGCGCGTTTCTCACTGTACCCATGGGCTACTCCATGGTCTCATGGCAGACAACCTCGCGAATGGCTCGGATGCGGCGCATGGTGTCGTCGAACTGATCGGGGGTGAGGGCCTGAGCGCCGTCGGACCATGCGCGGCTGGGCTCGTCGTGGACCTCGATCTCTAGGCCGTTGGCACCGCAGGCGGTCGCGGCGAGCGCCATGGGCTCAACGTAGCGGGTGTAGCCGGTGGCGTGGCTGGGGTCGGCGACGACGGGCAGGTGCGACAGGTGGTGCAGCACCGGCACGGCATTGAGGTCGAAGGTGTTGCGGGTGCGGGTCTCGAAGGTGCGGATGCCGCGCTCGCACAGGATGACGTTGTCGTTGCCCTCGCTCATGATGTACTCGGCGGCCATGAGCAGCTCATCGATCGTGCCGGACATGCCGCGCTTAAGCAAGATCGGAGTCTTGGTCTTGCCGACCTCTTTGAGCAGAGGGAAGTTCTGGGCGTTGCGGGCGCCGATCTGCATGACGTCGATCTTCTTGTCCAGGAAGACCTGCACGTCGCGCGGGTCCATGATCTCGGTGACGATCGGCATGTCGAGCTCGGCAGACGCCTCGCACAGCAGGTCCAGACCGGCGGGGCCCATGCCCTGGTAGGCGTACGGGGAAGTGCGGGGCTTGTAGGCACCGCCGCGCAGCATCGTGGCACCGGCGGCCTTCACGCGGCGGGCGATGCGGATGAGGTTCTCGCCCTCGACGGAGCACGGGCCGGCGATGACCTGGAACTGATCGCCGCCGATCTTGACGCCGTGGCCGCAGTCGATGACGGAGTCCTCGGGGTGGAACTTGCGGTTGGCGCGCTTGAACGGCTCGGAGACGCGCTGCACGCGCTCGACGACATCCATGGACTCGAGCAGGAACGGGTCGATCTTGGTCGTATCGCCCACCAGGCCGATGATCGTCTCATTCTCGCCGCGCGAGACATCGGTCTTCAGGCCCTTTTTCTCAATCCAGCTGACGATATGGCTGACGGCCTCGTCGCTGGCGCCCTCTTTTAAAATTGCAATCATGGTGTGCCTCTCACCTCGATGGATAACCCTTGCAAAAACGGCCCGCATCGCGAGCCGTGTACATATGGTGCATGAGAGTTTATACTATCTGACTCGCTTTTGCCTTCTAAAGTGGGCCGTTGAGCCGCGTCTTCCTCGGAATTGCAAAGCTTTTTCTTTTATTTTGATAGCCCGTGGTGCACTTGGGTATAATGCCAAACGTTGGCCCTATTAGCTCAGGGGATTAGAGCGTCTGCCTCCGGAGCAGAAGGCCGTTGGTTCGAATCCAACATGGGGCACCATCGAACGTGAGACCGTCCGAACCTCGCATGGTCCGGGCGGTTTTTCTTATACCGACGCGACGTGATGGGACGTGGTATGGCAGCAACGGATATCGAGCGCGGACTCTCGACCGCCGAGGTCGAGGAGCGCATCGCCGCCGGTAAGATCAACCGCAACATGGAGCTCAAGACCAAGTCGGTCAAAGAGCTCATCATCGAGAACCTCTGCACGCTGTTCAATTTGATCAACGTGATTTTGGCGTTCCTAGTCATTTTGACCGGTTCGTTTAAGAATCTGACGTTCCTGTTCGTAGTGTTCCTCAATACTGCTATTGGCGTCATCCAGTCCATGCGTTCCAAGAAGATGGTCGATAAGCTCACGCTGCTGACCTCCAAGAAGGCCATTGCGGTGCGCGACGGCGCCGAGGTGGAGCTCGACCTGGACCAGATCGTGCTCGACGATATCATCCGCCTGGGGCGCGGCGACCAGATTCCCGCTGACGCCGTGGTGGTTTCGGGCGAGGCGCTCGTGAACGAGAGCCTGCTGACGGGTGAGAGCGACCTCATTAAGAAACAGCCCGGTTCCGAGCTCATGAGCGGCAGCTTTATCGACTCGGGCCTGCTGCGCGCCCGCGTGATCCATGTCGGCGCCGACAGCTACGTGGCCAAAATTAATAACGAGGCGAAGTACGTCAAAAAGGTCAATTCCGAGATCATGAACGCGCTTAACGCCATCGTGCGCTTTGCGAGCATCATCATGATCCCGCTCGGTTTGGCGTTGTTTGCCTCGAGCGTGAGCGAGCTGTGGGATGCCGCGGGAACCCCAGGCAATAGCGCGCTTTCGTGGTGCTTCTCCGAGCTGTTGGCTGGTCATGTGCCTTCGTCGGCGCTGCTGTCCACGGTGGGCGCCCTGCTGGGCATGATCCCGCAAGGCCTGGTGCTGCTGACCTCGTCGGTGCTCGCCATCGCCACGGTGCGCCTGGCCCGCCGCAAGGTACTCGCGCAGCAGCTCTACTGCATTGAGACGCTCGCGCGCGTCGACGTGCTGTGCCTGGACAAGACGGGCACCATCACGTCGGGCCGCATGGAGGTCGAGGGTACCTATCCGCTGCCGGTCGAGGGTATGGGTGCGGGGGAGGGCGACGCCGCCGTTCCCGTCGATACCACGGTGCTCGATTTTGCGCTGGCTAACGTCGCACGTGCGACCTCGGCCGATGCCAACGAGACCTGTCAGGCGCTGCTCAACTATTACGCCGACCGTCCGGTCGAGGTGTCCGAGCCGCTGTCGGTCATTCCGTTCTCGTCTTCCAAAAAGTGGAGCGGCGCGTCGTTTGCACAGGGCTCATATGTGATGGGTGCGGCGCAGTTTGTGCTCTCTGATCGTGCGTTTGCCCAGGTCGAGAACCGTGTCGCCGAGCTTGCCGATACCTGCCGCGTGCTCGTGGTGGCGCGCGTTGACGGCTTTACGCCCGATGGCGATATGGTGGGCGAGGCCGAGCCCGTGGGCTTTGTGACCATACGCGACGAGATCCGTACCTCGGCGGCCGAGACCATCGGCTACTTTAACGAGCAGGGCGTGACTCTCAACGTGATCAGTGGCGACGACCCGCGTACGGTGTCGTCGATCGCGCGCGTGGTGGGCGTGCCGGGGGCGGACGCTTATGTGGACGCCACGACGCTCGATACGCCGGCCAAGCTCGATGCCGCAGTGGACCGCTACCATGTCTTTGGCCGTGTGACCCCGCAGCAGAAGCGCGAGCTCGTGCAGGCGCTCAAGCGCCGCGAGCACACCGTGGCCATGACAGGCGACGGCGTCAACGACGTGCTGGCGCTCAAGGAGGCCGACTGCTCCGTGGCCATGGCGGCCGGCTCCGATGCCGCGCGTAACGTGGCCGAGATCGTGCTCGTCGACAACGACTTTGCCTCGATGCCCGCCGTGGTGGCCGAGGGCCGTCGCTCCATCAACAACCTGCAGCGTTCGGCTTCGCTGTTCCTGACTAAGACGCTGTTCTCGATGGGCCTGGCGGCGCTGTGCATCGCACTGCCGCCGTACCCTTTCGAGCCGATTCAGATGACGCTCATCAACTTCTTCTGCATTGGCGCGCCGGGCTTTGTGTTGGGCCTGGAGCCCAACAATGCTCGCGTGAAGGGGTCGTTCCTGACGAACGTGCTCAAGCGGGCACTGCCGGCGTCGCTTGCGGTCATTTTGGCCGCGGCGCTCGATATCTTTGTGGCGCGCGTGTTCGGCTTTAACCAGCTCACGCTGTCTACGATGTGCCTACTTACGTCGTGCGCGGCGAGTGTCAGCCTGATCTGGCGTATCTCGCAGCCCCTCACGCCCTTACGTGTGGCGCTCTTTGTGTTTGTAGTTGCCGGCATCCTGACGGGCGTTATCGGATTCCCGAAGCTGCTGTCTATTGCCAACCTGTCGATGGGCCAGATGGTTATCTTGGCTGTCATCGTGGTCATCACCTGCTCGGTGTTCTTTAAGCTCGCCACGATGATGGATTCTCTCAAGCCGCGTCGTCGTCATGCCGCAACTGGTTTTGGCCGCGGTGTGCGCGTCCGCTTGGGTCGCGGTGGCGGCAAGGTGAGCTCGACGGGTTCGACGGCCGAGCGTTTTGCCAAGCGCGTCGCCGCCGACATGGCGCAGCGCCGCGAAGCTCGCACCGTTCGTGAGGCCGAGGCCCGCGCACTCGAGGGCGTGGCCCAGGCCCAGCCCAAGAAAAAGAAGAGTACCGGAGTCAAGCGCTCCCGCGTAACCAAGTCCGCCCAAGGCATCAAAGTCTCGATGCCGAGCAAAAAGAAGAAGTAACTACGCGCCCTGGCGATGTTGAATTGGTGCCTTGCTCCTGTGGGGCCTTGGCGATGTTATGCTCTAACCTCGATTGTTTGAATTGCTTCGAAAAGAGGATGCCGTGATCTGTCCGCATTGCCTTAAGACCATCGAGGACGGCGCCTCGTTCTGCCCCTACTGCAACGCCTATGTGGGTCCGGGCGATGGTCCCGAGCACACCGAATTCGTGTTCTGTGAGGGCTGCGGTGCCCGTCTTTCTCCGCATGATCGTACGTGCCCCAAATGCGGACGCCCCGCTCCGGGTATCCTCTCCGAGGACGCGGCCGCATCCGACCTGGCAGCGGGCCGCACGGCGGGCTTTCCGCGCCTAACGCAAGAGCAGATCGATACCGAGGTGCCGCATGCGCCGGCCTCTGCCGCTGCGGTGCTTTCGGACGCCGCCGACCCCAATGAGACCTGCGTGCTGCCGGCTTTCGATAAGGATTTCGGTATCCCCAAGGTCGATATTCCCATGCCCGTTTCCCTGCATGACGATGCTCAAAAACCCAAGCGCAAGGTGCACCCCGACGAGGACGCCTATCACAAGCACAAGCGTCATATTCCCAAGCCGCTTATCGTCATCGCGGTCCTTGCCGTCGTTTGCGGCGGTGCCTATTGGTTCGTGACGACCGATCCCATGGGTGTTATGCCCGGCTTCTACGACCAGTTTGGCCAAGCTGCACAAACCACCTTCCCCACGCGCCAAAAGGGCGAGGCGACTGAGGACGATACCAAGCAGGGCGATTCTGCCGAGGTGGTCCAGGAAGAAACCGTGCTCACCGATGATCAGCTCTATACCAGGCTCGACGGTCTGTATCAGACCATCGTGTCCTACGCTGACGAAGACCAGATCGGCGAGGTCATCGATTCCTTTAACAACGGCTATCTCCGAACGCCGCTGTCCACCCGTCAGGAGCTGTCGCAGAGTGCCTACGCCCTGCGCGACCAGATCAAAAAGACGCAAGATGAGCTCAACAACCTTAAGTACCAGGACGATTCGGTCTATGCGGATGACATCGCCCACTTAAAGCAGCTTGCCGAGTGGATGTATGAGCGCGTCGACGTGATCTGCCAGAGCTGGGATATTTCGCTGGCCATTCCCGATGGCGAGTCGATGAGTTCCCACCAAAGCGAGATCCTGGCGCCCATCGCGCAGGGCGGCAATAGCGCGCTGAACCAGTACGATGCCAATGTGGGTTCCTGGAAGCCGCAGCAGCGTTCCTAAAACTAGTTCGCCATAGTCGGCATAACCTACGTACGCAATTGATGTAAGCCCGTGCTTATTGCTACAATTCGTACAAATATGCTTTAAACGCACGAGGAAGGAACCACATGTTTGGTTTTAAGAAAGAGCTCTACACGCCCGAGTATCAGCTTGTCGGCGACGAGTGCGCCGTAATCGAGACGTCGAAGGGTACCATCAAGGTCAAGTTTGACGGCGAGGGCGCTCCCATTCATGTCGCGAACTTCTGCGAGCTTTCCACGATGGGTTTCTATGATGGCCTTAAGTTCCATCGCTATGTGCCCGGTTTTGTTATCCAAGGTGGCGACCCCAATACCCGCGACATGTCCGGCGCCGACGTCGCCGCCGGTCTTGAGGGCCCCGACGGCATGCCCGGTACCGGTGGCCCCGGCTACTGCATCAAGGGCGAGTTCGCCACCAATCCGCGCAACAGCCATGTCGATGGCGCCCTTGCCATGGCACGCTCCATGGACCCCGATTCCGCGGGTTCGCAGTTCTACTTCTGCCTGGGCGCCCAGCATAACCTCGATTCCGGTTACACCGTCTTTGGTACCACGGTCGAGGGTCTCGATGTGATTTCGCAGCTGCGTGCCGGCGACGAGATCGTCCATGTCGAGATCGTTCACGAGTAAAGGGGACTTCCTTGAATAGCCAGCTGATCCAACAGGGCCGCGCCGCTTACCGCGCGGGTGATTTTTCCGCTGCAGCCCAGATGCTTGGGGCGGCAAAGACTCCCGATGAGATTATGGGCGAGGCAGATCACCTTCGTGGCAACGCCTTGATGCACCTGGGCATGTATGCCGAGGCCGCCGAGGCCTATGCCGCCGCCCTCAACGACGGCACCTACGGCAAGCGCGGCGCGCTGCTCACCAACCGCGGCAAGGCGCTTGCCGCCGTGGGCGACTACACGACGGCCGCTCAGGCGTTCTCTGCTGCTACGCAGGATGCTTCCTATGCCACGCCGTTCAAGGCCTATCTGGGCCTGGGCAATGCGCTGTTCCAGTCGGGCGACTATGCCAACGCAGGAACCGCCTTCCGTCAGGCTGCCATCGACGGCGCCAATCCGGCTCCTGCCGCCGCACTCGGCGAGCTCGGTCGTTGCTTCATTAAGCTCGGCCGTCCGGCGGATGCCGTGGAGACCTACCGCACGGCTATCGACTTTGCCGGCCCCCGCGACGACACGCGTGCGCTCAACGCCGGCATGGGTCAGGCGCTTTCTGCCGCCGGCCGTCCCTCCGACGCACTCGACGCCTTTAACGCCGCTACTGCCGATGGCATCTACCAGCTCACCTCCGAGCAGGCCGATGAGCTTGCCCGCGTGCACGATTCGCTTGCCGCGCTGTCTGCCCAGACGGCTATGGCCACGGCTCCGGCGCCCGCGATGGACGCTCCTGCCGTCGATCCGCTCGATCCTACGGGCGCGACCGGTCAGTTTATGCCCGATCCCTCGGACACCGGCTTCTTTACGCTGTCCGAGTCCGAGATGGTCCAGCAGGACCGTCAGGATCGTAAGCAGGCCAAGGTCCGTCGTCGCCATCGCCACACGGGTCTTAAAGTCTTCATCGTGCTGCTTCTGCTCATTTTGATCGCCGCGGGCGGTCTGGGCTTTGCCTACACGCGCGGCTTTGGCTTCCCGTCTCAGGAGTCTGTCGTTACCGATCTGTTCCAGGCTGCCGGCGACGGTGACGCCGCAAAGGCCGAGTCTTGCCTGGCCTCGAGCCTGTCCGAGGACGCTAAGTCGATGATCATCTCCTCGATTCCGCAGGGTGCCACCGTGTCCGTCGAGGGCATGGATCAGTCCATGACCGAGACGACCGCCAAGGTGAAGGCATCGCTGTCCAAGGGCGGCGAGCAGGAGTACACCGTCAAATTCGTGCGCTCCGACAACCATATCGGCTGGGCCGTTTCTTCGCTTGATATGGATTTCTCGGCTGCTGACAACCAGTAGTGACCTTATGGGATTTAGCTTTGCCCGGCGCTTCACCGCAAGTGAGGCGCCGGGCTTGCGCTAGTATGATGAGCTAGTAGTTTTCCAGCAATCATCCAACACATCAGGAGTTGCGTTGTTTTCTTTGATGGATATGTTCTTCGGTAGCTATGCGGGCGATCTTGCCATCGACCTCGGCACCGCCAATACGCTTGTCTCCGTGCGCGGCAAGGGCATCGTCATTCGCGAGCCCTCTGTTGTCGCCATCGACAAGAACGACGAGCGCATCTTGGCGGTCGGTATCGAGGCAAAGCGCATGCTCGGCCGTACGCCCGGCAACATCGTGGCCGTTCGTCCCCTGAAGGACGGCGTCATCGCCGACTTCGATGTTACCGAGGCCATGCTTCGCTACTTTATCGACAAGGCGTCCGAGAAGCGCTATCCGTGGACTCCGCGTCCGCGTGTTGTCGTCTGCGTTCCCTCCGGTGTCACGTCGGTCGAGAAGCGCGCTGTCTTTGAGGCCACGATCCAGGCCGGTGCCCGCCAGGCCTATCTGATCGAAGAGCCCATGGCGGCTGCCATCGGCGCCGACCTGCCCGTCGAGGAACCCACCGGCTCCATGGTCATCGACATCGGTGGCGGTACCACCGAGGTTGCCGTTATCGCTATGGGCGGCATCGTCGTCTCGCAGTCCATCCGTATTGCCGGCGACGAGTTCGATCAGGCCATCCTCACGCACGTTCGTGATGCCTACAACCTGGCCATCGGCGAGCGTACGGCAGAGGACATCAAGATCAAGGTCGGCTCCGCCGTGCCGCTCAAGGATGAGCTCGACGTCGAGGTCAACGGCCGCGACGTGATCACCGGTCTGCCCAAGACCGTGCGCATCGAGAGCGAGGAGATTCGTCGCGCACTCAACAAGCCGCTCGACGAGATGGCCAAGGCCGTCAAGGACGCACTCGACGCTACGCCTCCCGATCTTGCCTCGGACCTTATGTACTATGGCATTTTGCTGACCGGTGGCGGCGCGCTGCTGCGCGGTCTCGATGTGCGCCTGCGCGATGAGACCGGCGTTTCGGTCAACGTCAGCCCCACGGCGCTCGATAACGTTGTTAACGGCTGTGCCCGCGTGCTCGAGGCCAATGCGTTTGATGGCGGCTTCGTCCAGACCAATGCTTAATTTCCAAAAGGTGGATTCCATTTGGCACGATCTTCGGGTTTCTCCACAAATCTGAATACCAAGCGACAATCAACGGGTATGCGCCCGTTGATTGTTTTCAGCCTGATTTCGGTGTTGCTGCTCACGTTTTACATCCGCGAGGGCGAGGCAGGACCGATTCATGCCGTGCGCTCGGGCGTGACGACGATTACCTCGCCGGTGCGCTTTGTGGGCTCGGCTGTGGCGGCTCCCTTCAATGCGATCGGTAACGTGTTCTCTAACCTTACGGCGTCGCAGGACACGCTTGACGAGCTTAAGAAGCAAAACGAGGAACTGACCTCTAAGGTTGCCGAGCTCTCCGAGGCTCAAAAGACCGCCGAGCGACTGGAGGGGCTGGTCGGCCTGCAGTCGACCTACAACCTCAAATCAACCGCAGCTCGTATCGTCGGCGCTTCGGGCGATGCCTGGACCTCGACCGTCACCATCGATAAGGGTTCTGCCGACGGTCTTACCATCAACATGCCTGTGGCGAGTTCTGCCGGTGTCATAGGCCAGATTATCGAGGTCTCGGCCAAGACGTCCACCGTGCGCCTGATTGGCGATGAGAACTCGGGCGTGTCCGCTATGGTGCAGGACACGCGCGCCCAGGGCATGCTGCAGGGTCAGGCTGACGGCACGCTGCGTCTTGAGTACGTGAGCGTCGATTCCGACGTTAAGGTTGGCGACATCATCGTGACCTCGGGCATTGGCGGTGTGTTCCCCAAGGGTCTACCGCTCGGCACCGTCTCGTCTGTTGAGAAATCGGCTAACGACGTGTACTACACCATTGTGGTGCGCGCCCAGACGACGGCCGAGAACAACGAGGAAGTGCTGGTCATTACCTCGCTGACCGACGAACAGTCGGCCTCGGATGAGGACGTGAACACGGCCAACAGCACGCCGCAGGGAACGTCGCGCGATGCTGCGACCAAGACGAAGGACGAGAGCCCGGATGACAGTTCCGACACGTCCGAGACGACCGATTCCGGCTCGAGCGAATAGGGGGCATGTCCATGGATCTACACGAGCAGGGGATGAACTCCCGCACGTTTGTAATCGCCGCCATTGTGTGCGTGCTGCTGCAGGCAGGCCTGGCACCGCAGATCTCCATTGCGGGCGGTCGCGTCAACTTTATGATTATCCTGGTGTGCCTAAGCGTGTTCTCGGGCGACCCGACCCGTGCCGTCGTGTGCGGTTTTTGCAGCGGCTTGTTCTATGACCTTTCCGCTGCCGTGCCGGTGGGCGTTATGTCGCTCCTGCTGACCGTGGGTTCTTTTGCCCTGGTGCATAGCGCTGCCGGTCAGACGGGCGGTGCCCCGAGTGCGCGCGGCATCACGGTGGGCGCCTTCGCGTTCGTCATTAATGTGATCTACAGCATCATCTTGCTGTTTATGGGTTTGGAGACGAGCTTTGTCGTGGCGATCTTCGGCCATGCGCTGCCGTCTTCGATCCTGACGGGTCTGGTTGCCATTCCGTTTTTGATGTCCGGCGTCGTGCCGCAGTCCGGTTATGGATTCTCCGCACGTGGCGGACGCCAGACGGGCATGCGCTTTAAGCCCAAGACCCGTAAGCTCAAATAGGGGAGGCTCGTAGATGTCTTCCCAGATGACGGTTATTATCGCCGGTATCGTGCTGGTTGTGGCCATCGTGGTCGCACTGGTCATTATGCGTCGCGGCGATTCTCGTTTTACCTACGATACGCAGCATGGGACGGCCCCGCGCGCCACCGAGGGCGAGGGCAATACCGCGGCGACCGCCTTTAAGGGCCGCTTCTCCATCCTCACCACGGGTGTGGGCGCGATGTTCGCGGCGCTTGCCGTCAAGCTGTGGGGCATGCAGATGGTCTCGTCGGACTATTACGAAAAGCAGGCTAATAGCAATCAGACGCGCACCGTTACCACACCCGCTGTGCGCGGCCGCATCCTCGACCGCAATGGCGTGGCGCTTGTCCAGAACCGTCCCTCACTTGCTGTCGTGGCCTACCGCGACCTTGCCGAGGATGAGGTTCTGGTTCGCCATCTTGCCAACGTGCTCGGTATGCCCTACGTGGCGGTGCTGCGCAATATTCAGGACAATTCCGAGGGCGCTCAGAGCCTGCATACCATCGCGACGGACGTCCGTCGCTCCACGGTTGCCTATATTCAGGAGCACGCCGGCGAGTTCCCGGGCGTCAAGATTGCCGAGCGTACCGAGCGCCAGTATCCATATGGCGAGACGGCATGCCATATCTTGGGCTATACCGGCACCATTACCTCCGAGCAGCTCGAGGCCCAGAATAAGAAAACCTCTGGTGATGATGATGCTTCTGCTGGCCGGATTACGTACCAGTCGGGCGATATCGTGGGCCAGGCGGGTGTTGAGAGCTACTACGAAAACCTGCTGCAGGGTATTCGTGGCGAGCAGACCGTCAAGGTCGATGCCTCGGGCAATGTGACCGGTCAGGCCGGCGCCGTGCCCGCCAAGGCCGGCTCCGACATTAAGCTCACGCTCGATCTTAAGATCCAACAGGCCTGTGAGACGGCGCTGGCGAGCGCCATCGAGCTTGCCAAGACCACTGGCTACAGCAATGCCGGCAACGGCGCTGTGGTGTGTCTCGATCCCAACAATGGCGAGATCCTGGGCATGGCGAGCGAGCCCAAGTTCGATCCGTCCGTCTTTATCGGCGGCGTCTCAAATGACGTGTGGACCGAGCTCAATGATGACAAGGGTTCGCACCCGCTGCTCAACCGCGCCATTAGCGGACAGTACATGTCGGCCTCGACCATCAAGCCGCTCTCGGCACTGGCCGGTCTTGAGTTTGGAACCTACACTTCAACGCAGACAACCAACTGCACGGGCTATTGGACGGGCCTGGGCAAGGCTTGGGGCAAGCGCTGCTGGCTGACGTCTGGCCACGGCACCATGACGCTGCAGTCGGGTATCGCCAACTCGTGCGACCCCGTCTTCTACGACATGGGCAAGGCCTTCTTTTATGACGAGCAACATTCCGAGGGCCTGCAGGAGGTCTTTCGTCGCTGGGGCCTAGGCAAGACCTGCGGTATCGATCTGCCGAGTGAGGGCGCGGGCCGTATTCCCGATGCCGAGTGGAAAGAGTCGTACTTTACCGACGCCTCTGCCGAGGACCGCAAGTGGAATGCCGGCGATATGACCAACATTGCCATCGGCCAAGGCGACATCCTGGTGACGCCCCTGCAGATGGCGTGCGCCTATATGGGTCTTGCCAACGGCGGCAAACAGTACGTGCCTCACGTGTTTTTGTCTGCCGTGTCGCGCGATGGCGACGGCGATGCCTATAAGTACAACGGCAAGGGCAAGAAGAAGCGCCTGGAGGCCAAGATCAACAGCGATTCGGATTTGACTCTTGTTCGCAACGGCATGCACGACGTGATTTACACGGCATCGACGTCCCTGGCGGCTCACTTTGGCACCCTGACGCCGCAGGTATACGGCAAGTCGGGCACGGGCGAGAAAAGCGGCGAGGACGAATACGCGTGGTTCTGCGCCTATGCGCCGGCCGATGATCCCAAGTATGTCATCGCTACTGTCCTGGAGCAGGGCGGCGGTGGCTCAGATACCGCGATGCATGTCGTGCGCGACGTGCTCGGCGCGATTTATGACGAGCCCGATACCTCTTCGGCCTCGGGCGATTCTTCGGTTCGATAGGAGGTTGCGATGGATTTTTCTCCGGCGGATCTGTTCCGTTCAACCAAGACCGGCTCTCGCAGCAGCCTGGACCGCGTCAACAAGCAACTTTCGGCCTCGCGCGGTACGTTTCGCCAAAAGGTGCATATCGGTGTGCTGCTGGCTACCGTCGCGCTCGTTGCCTATGGCGCCATCATTATTTGGTCGGCGTCACAGTTTAAGGCCGACGCCTCATTCTCGCGCCACCTGCTGGGCATTGGCATTGGCGCGGTGCTTGCGGTGCTCGTCTGGCGTACCGATCTGCGCGGCATCTCTAACTTCTCGACGGCGCTGCTCGTCATTGACCTTATTGTGATCTTCTCGCCCAAGATTCCGGGCCTGTCCTATACGGGCGGTCTGGGCATGACGGGCTGGATCAAGATTCCCGGTATCGGCTTGACATTCCAGCCGGTTGAGCTTGCCAAGCTCATCACCATCTTCTTTATCGCCACGCTTGGCTCGCAGTATAACGGCCGCATCGATACCGTTCGCGACTACGTCAAGCTCTGCGGCATGCTGTCCATTCCGTTTTTGGCCGTCGTCGCCATGGGCGACCTGGGCTCGGGCCTGGTCGTGCTGGTCTCGGGCGCCATCGTCATCTGCATGAGCGGTGCACGCCGCGAATGGGTGCTGTCGACCCTGGCCCTGCTCGTGGGCCTGGTGGCCCTCGTCCTGGCGCTCGATTCGGTCTTTGATTCGTTGCTCGGCCACGATGTGCTCATCAAGCAGTATCAGATGAACCGCCTGACGGTCTTTATCGACCCCGATAATGCCGATTCGGACGATGCCTACAACCTGCAGCAGTCGCTTATCGCCGTTGGCTCGGGTGGCTTCTTTGGTAAGGGTTTGGGCCATGCGACGCAGTCGGCCGGCGGCTTTCTGCCTGAGTTCCACACCGACTTCGTCTTCGCCTTCCTGTCCGAGACCTTTGGCTTTTGCGGTTCCTTTTTGCTCCTATGCCTCTACGTGCTGCTGATCTTTTCGACGATTCGCGTCGCCTTTAAGTGTGAGTCGCTGTTCTTGCGCCTATCGTGTGTGGGCATCGTTGGCATGTGGGCGTTCCAGACCTTCGAAAACATCGGCATGTGCATCGGCATGATGCCGATTACCGGTATTCCGCTACCGTTTATTAGCTTCGGTTCGTCTTCGATGATGATTCAGCTGCTGACGGTGGGTATCGTACAATCCATATGGCGGCATCGTTCGGGCGCCGCGTAATCGCTGGAGGGGTTTGCTATGAAAATTCCCGTAGATAAGCTGACCCGCGCTTTTAAGATGGGCGCGTCCGTTAAGAAGGATTCCGATACGCCGGTGCGCGTCTCGGTCTATCTGGATTCGTCCGCCTCGCGCTTTCTGGCCGAGACGGTGCGTGACGCCTTTGTGCCGCAGACGACCTCGGGCATTGTGCGCGTCGAGCGTCTGGGGGAGGAGCGAATTGCTCCAAAGACCGATACCGATGTGGTGCTGGTGCTCTCGTGCGGCTCCGACCGCTTGGAGAGTGCCGTGCAGGAGCTCGTGATCGCCGGCGCGCCCGTGTGCGTGCTTGCCGAGTCTGCTGTGGAGGTGCCGTTTATCGAGGAGTCCACGCCCATGCTCGGCGTGGTGGCGGCAACCGATAAGACGTTTCTGCTCGAGACGCTTGCCCGCTGGATTCTCGATCGCACCGACAAGGAAACGGCTTTTGCGGCGAACTTTGCCTTTATGCGCATCGCGGCGGCCAATCGTATCATCACCTCGTGCGCGCTCACCAATATGGCGACCGGTGCGCTGGTGTTTTTGCCGGGCGCCGATTATCCCGTTATGGCGCTGGCGCAGGTGGGCATGCTCTTTGAGCTCGCTGCCGTCTTTGGACGCGGCATTAAGCCTGAGCGCGGCTATGAGGTCGCGGGCGTGCTTGCCGGCGGTCTTGTGATCCGCGCGGTCACCCGCGCACTCGTCAAGCAGACGCCGCATATTGGGTTTGCCGTCAAGGCGCTCACTGCTGCCGCGGGCACCTATGGCATGGGCCGTGCGCTCGTTTCGCTCTACGAGCGCGATGTCGACTACAGCCGTGCCAACGAGGTGGTCACTGCCACGTTCTCCCGCGTTCGCGATCTGGTGACCACGGTCGCGGGTGCTACCCGTCCTATGGCGTCCTACCAAGACGCATCCGATCTCGCTGCTTAGGGGTTTTCCGTTGCGCGTTGCATACCAAGACTGTTTTCATTTAATTGAGCCGCTGCTCGCCAAGGTCGAAAAGCCGAGTCGCTATATTGATCACGAGTGGGGCACGCTTTCCAAGGCCGATGCCGACTACCGTTGCTGCTTGATCTACCCGGATGTGTACGAGGTTGGTCTGCCCAACCAGGGTATCGCCATCCTCTACAACATTCTTAACCAGGCCGAGGGCATCTCCTGCGAGCGCGGCTATGTGCCGTGGCCCGACATGGGTGACGCCATGCGCGAGGCGGGCATTCCGCTGCTGTCGCTCGAAGGTGCTGCCCCCGTCGCTTCGTTTGATATCGTCGGTCTGCATGTGCCGCACGAGATGGCGGTGACGAACTTCCTCGAGGCACTCGATCTCGCTGGCATTCCGCTGTTAGCGGCCGACCGAGGCGAAGACGACCCCATCATCATCGCCGGCGGTCCCTCGGTGTATAACCCCGAGCCGTACGCGGCCTTCTTCGATGCCATCCTCATCGGCGAGGGCGAGGAATCGCTGCTCGAGACCTGCCAGCTGCATCGCCGCCTGCGCGACGAAGGAGTCCCGCGCGCGCAGATTGTTGAGCAGCTTGCATCCATTGCCGGCAACTACGTGCCGTCGCTCTATGAGGTTTGTCACGACGAACCCTGCTCGCCGCATGGCTACACCGTGCCTCGCGAGGGCAAGGATGCGCCGACCGTGGTCTACAAACGCGTCGTCGAGGATTTCGGCGCCACGAATCCGCTGTCGCAGTCGTGCGTACCCTATGCGCAACTGGTCCACGATCGCCTGTCTATCGAGATTCTGCGCGGCTGCGCCCGCGGCTGTCGTTTTTGCCAGGCCGGCATGACGTATCGCCCGGTGCGCGAGCGCTCGGCCGACCAGATCGTCTCGTCGGTGATTCAGGGTCTGGAAAAGACCGGCTATGACGAGGTGTCGCTGACCTCGCTCTCCACGACCGACCACTCCTGCATTCGCGACGTGCTCGGCAGGCTCAACCGTCGCCTGGAGGATACGGGTATTCGCGTGTCTATTCCGTCGCAGCGCTTGGATTCGTTTGGCGTGGATATGGCCGAGTCGGTCGCCGGCGAAAAGAAGGGCGGCCTGACGTTCGCGCCCGAGGCCGGCAGCCAGCGCATGCGCGACATCATTAACAAGAACGTGACCGAGGAGGACCTGGACCGTGCGGCCAAGGCGGCCTTCGAGGCCGGCTGGAACCGCATGAAGCTCTACTTTATGATGGGCCTTCCCGGCGAGCGCGACGAGGACATCGTGGCCATCGCCAATCTGGCCGATCACGTGCTGGAGCTCGGTCGTTCCGTGGTGCCCAAGGCTCGTCGCGGCTCGATCTCGGTGTCGATCTCGGTTTCGGTCTTTATCCCCAAGGCTGCCACGCCGTTCCAGTGGTGCCCGCAGCTCGACTACGACGACGTCAAGCGTCGCCAGAAGCTGCTCATCACGAGCGTTCGCAACCGTGCCGTCCGCGTGCATTACCACGATGCCGAGACCTCGCTCATCGAGGCCGCGCTCTCCCGCGCCGGTCGTGACATGACGCCCGTCATCATCGATGCTTGGCGCTCGGGGTCTCGCTTTGACGCCTGGGTAGAGCATTTCTCGCTCGATAACTGGAAGGAGGCTGCTGCCAAAAACGGCATCGACCTCAATGAGCTCGTGCACCTGCCCTACGAGTTGGACTGGCATCTGCCGTGGGAGCATGTGAGCCCCGGCTGCACGCGCGGCTTCCTCGAGCGCGAGTACCGTCGCTCGCTCGAGGGTGTCACGACTCCCGACTGCACCCGCACGTCGTGCACCGGCTGCGGAATCTGCCCCACGCTCCACGCCAAGAATGTATTGATGGGTGATCGCGCATGAGTGAGCGCCTGACCGACAGCCCCACGCTCTTTAGACTTCGTGTTCGCTATGGCAAACGCGATCGCCTTAAGTACCTGGGCCATCTCGAAGTAATCCATACCATTGAGCGCATCGTGCGCCGTGCGGGACTTCCCTATGCCGTCACGCAGGGCTTCTCTCCGCACATGCGCGTGGGCTTCTCTTCGGCGCTACCGGTGGGTACGTCGTCGACCTGCGAGTGGTATGACCTGTTTATGACCGAGTTCGTGGCGCTCGACGAGGCGTTTGGGCGCCTGGCTGCGGCCTCTCCGGCCGATCTGGCGCCCATCGAGGCGGCGTACATCGACGTGCGCACGCCGGCGCTCACGGCTCAGCTTACGCGTCTGTCGTACCGTATCGACTTGCACCTGGACCCCGAAGCCCCCGTGAGCGCCGACGAGGTGCGCGCTGCGATTGACACGCTGCGCGCGGGTCATGGTATTGACTATGCGCGCGGCAAAAAGAGCAAGCGCTTAGACCTTGACCACACACTGGTGGGCTATGAGATCACGGCGGGGGAGCGTCCGGACCATCTGGTGCTCATGCTCGACACCCATGCCGACAACGAGGGCTCCATGCGTCCGGAGATTTTGCTTTCTGCTGCTGATGTTTTGTTGCAGGGCTTGACCCCGGGCGTCGATGCACCTATTGTTTCCACCGGTATGCAAGACCTCGTGACCATCTGCTCCTACGATGTCGAGCGTCAGAATCAAGCATGCGAGGACGACGAGGGCCGACTCGTCAGCCCCATACCTGTGCGAACTTGTGGATTTGCTCCACATACTCGTTGACGGGGGTATTTTCGCCTGCTACTATATTCGGCTGTTGCACTAACTGATGCATGAAGGGCAAGTAAACATGTACGCAATCGTTAACACGGGCGGCAAGCAGTACAAGGTCGCCACCGACGATGTCATCACCGTCGAGAAGATCGAGGGCAATGAGGGCGATAAGGTCACCCTGCCGGTCATCTTCCTCAACGATGGTAAGAAGATCGTCACCGATCCCGACAAGCTGGCCAAGGCCAAGGTTACCGCTCAGATCGTTGAGCAGTTCAAGGGCGAGAAGCAGCTGGTCTTCAAGTTCCACAAGCGTAAGCGCTATCGTCGTCTGAAGGGTCACCGTCAGCAGCTCACCAAGCTGAAGATCGTGAAGGTCCAGGCTACGTCCCGCGCCAAGAAGGCTGTCAAGGCAGAGGCCGAGGCTGTTGCCGAGGCTCCCGTCGCCGAGTAGATTACACTCGTAACGAAAGAGTAGGTATACACAATGGCACACAAAAAAGGACTCGGTTCCTCCCGTAATGGCCGTGACTCCCGCGGTCAGCGCCTTGGCACGAAGCGCTATGCCGGCCAGACGGTAACCACGGGCACGATTCTCGTCCGTCAGCACGGCACGCACATCCACCCGGGTGAGAACGTTGGCCGTGGCAAGGACGACACGCTGTTCGCGCTGGTCGACGGTACCGTTGAGTTCCACAAGGGTATCAAGCACAGGGTCAGCGTACGCCCGCTCGCGAACGCGTAATTCACCCTTCATAGAGCACATATGTGGGAGGCACTTGAGTTTTAGGATTCAAGGGTCTCCCTCTTTTTGTAGGAGGCGATTCTGTTGTCACAGTTCACCGATATCAGCCGCATTAACGTGTGCGGCGGCGACGGCGGAGCCGGATGCATGTCGTTTAGGCGCGAGGCATTTGTCCCCAAGGGCGGCCCCGATGGCGGCGACGGCGGTCGTGGCGGCAATGTCGTCATCCAGGCCGATGCTCAGCTGTCTTCGTTGATCGATTACCGCTTTAAGCATCACTTCCGCGCCGAACGCGGCACGCACGGGCAGGGTGCCCGTCGTAACGGCAAGAGCGGCGAGGACCTGATCCTGAAGGTTCCCATGGGCACCGTGGTGCGCGAGCTCGACCCCGAGACGCAGACCCCGATGTTCGAGATTGCCGACCTGGTGCACGATGGCGAGCGCGTTGTCGTGGCGCCCGGCGGTGCCGGTGGCCTGGGCAACACGCACTTTGTGACGTCGGTGCGCCGCGCGCCCGCGTTCGCTCAGCTGGGCGAACCGGCCGAGGAGCACTGGATTGAGCTTGAGATGAAGCTTATGGCCGATGCCGCACTCGTGGGCTTCCCCTCGGTGGGCAAGTCCTCGCTTATCGCGCGCATGAGTGCCGCCCGTCCCAAGATCGCCGACTATCCGTTTACAACGCTCGTGCCGAACCTCGGCATGGTGCGTGCCGGTGAGTATTCTTACGTCGTTGCCGACGTTCCTGGTTTGATCGAGGGCGCAAGCGAGGGCAAGGGCCTGGGCCATCAGTTCCTGCGCCACATTGAGCGCACGGCGCTCATCATGCATGTCGTTGACATGACGGGCGGGTTTGAGGATCGCGACCCGGTTGAGGATTACCGTATCATCAACCGTGAGCTCGAGCAGTATGGCGCCGAGCTTTCGGAGCGTCCGCAGATCGTCGTCGCCAACAAGTGCGATGCGCCGGGCACGGCCGACAAGATTGCCGACCTCAAGCGTGCGGCACTCGACGACGGCCATATGTTCTTTGCCGTGTCCGCCGTGACGGGCGCCGGTCTCAATACGCTGATGCTTGCCGTAGGCGAGCAGGTGGCTAAGCTTCGCGCCGAGCTGGCGGTCTCTGATGAGCCGGTCGATCTGCGCGACGAGGAGTGGGAGCGCCGCCGTCTGCAGCGCGAGAAGCGGTTCCGCATTGTCCAGGAAGAGCCCGGCGCCTTCCGCGTGGTCGGTCGTGCCATCGAGCGCATGGTCATCCAGACCGACTGGGAAAACGAGGAAGCCGTCATCTACCTGCAGCATAAGTTTGCGCGTATGGGTGTTGACGACGCGCTCGAGAAGGCCGGTTGCCATGCGGGCGACGAGGTCCGCATTTGCCAGCGCGCCTTTGACTTTGAGGGCGCTGGGGACTTCTCGGAGTACGAGGAGCTCGAGGACGCTGGCGATGACGTTGCCGTTGAGGCCCTTGACGTGACCGATGCTCCGGATGAGGGCGTCGAGGCTATCGATGCGGCGGATGCCGCGGACGATGCCGAGACCTCGGAGGGCGAGTAAGCCATGTCGCTGCGCGGTGGAATCGGTTTGCCCGAGCTGCCCATAAAAGAGGGCAAAGAGTTTCGGCTTGGCATTATGGGCGGCACATTCGACCCGATTCATTACGGGCACCTGGTGACTGCCGAGCAGGCGCGCGAGTCGCTCGACTTGGACGCTGTGCTCTTTATGCCGGCGGGCTCTCCCGCCTTTAAGCTTGACAAGCCGGTGACGCCTGCCGAGGACCGTTATGCCATGACGGTCCTCGCCACCGCCGCGAACCCGGCCTTTTTGGCGAGCCGGTTCGAGATTGACCGTCCGGGCGTAACCTATACGGCCGATACGCTTCATGCCCTTCGCGACTTTTACCCGCCGCAGGTAAAGCTCTACTTTATTACGGGCGCCGACGCGATTATCGATATTGTGACCTGGCATGATGCCGAGCGAATCGCTGAGCTTGCTACCTTTATTGCGGCGACGCGACCGGGTTTTGATATCGATACGGCGCGTGCCCGAATCAAAGAGTCGGGGCTGCCGTTCGATGTGCGCTATATTCAGATTCCGGCGCTGGCGATCAGCTCGACGAACATTCGTAAGCGAGTTGCCCGCGGCATGAGCGTGCGCTATCTTACGAGCGAGTCTGTGCTCGGCTACATTCGCAAGCGCAGGCTATATGCCGATTTGGGCCAAGAAGATTTTGAGTGATGGGGGCTACGTTGTCGGTAGAGGATCAGTTTGAGGGCGATGAGCGCGCGCTGCTCAAGCGCATTCAAGAGCTGCTCGATGTTCGCATGAAAGATAAGCGCAAGCGCTATGTGCATTCGCTGGGTGTTGCCGAGACCGCACTTCATCTGGCCGAGGTCTACGGCGTTGACCGCTTTGATGCGGCTGCCGCCGGCTTAATTCACGACTGGGACAAGGTTCTTTCCGATGACGAGCTCGTGGCCCGCGCGCTTCACTATGGCATCAAGGTTGCCGGCTCTCCTTCCGCCGCGACGCCGCTTTTGCATGGCCCTGTTGCCGCCTATGAGCTTCCGCAGCTTTTTCCCGAGCTGTCGCCGGCTGTTTTCCAGGCTGTCGACCGTCACACCGTGGGTGCCTGCGACATGACGCCGCTCGATATGGTGGTCTTTGTGGCAGATGCCATCGAGCCCAACCGCCACGGCGACTATGCCCATGCGCTGCGCAAGATGGTGGGGGAGTCGACGCTTGACGAGTTGTTCTTCTCCTGTTTTGCGCAGGGTCTGGTCTATGTGATCCAGTCCGGGCGCTATCTTTATCCCACGGCTATTACGATTTACAACCATTACGCCCAGCTGCGCTAGCTCGGGTGTGTCTAGAAAGAGGTATTCCATGGCCGACGAGACCATGACTGACGAGCAGATTCTTGAAGGTGTGGAGCACAAGAGTTTCGTTGCCACGTCCGACCGCACCGCCGCCTCGCTGTCCGCGAGCGGTGTCGCCGCCGAGGATGTCGCCCGCGCCGCCGCGCAGGCCGCCTACGACAAGAAGGGCGAGGACGTGCAGGTGCTCGACCTGACCGAGCTTTCCGACGTGTGCGACTACTTTGTGCTTGCCACCGGTACCAACAACCGCCAGGTCGATTCGATCGTCGACGAGATCGAGGAGAAGGTCGCCGAGGCTTGCGGCGAGCATCCGTTCTCCATCGAGGGCCGCGAGCAGAAGACCTGGATGCTCATGGACTACGGCTCGGTTGTCGTCCACGTCTTCACTCCCGAAGCCCGCGACTTCTACCGCCTAGAAAAGCTCTGGGGTGACGCCCCCCAGCTCCCCCTCAATCTCCTCTAGTAGCTCATTTGATACGGGGCTTTTTAGCTAGCTTCGCGCATTTCGCCGGGCAGTTGCGGTTTTCCGCACCTGCCCGGCTTTCTTTTTTGCCTAAAGGCGGTTAATCGTTGAAGCGGGATTGGCGGCCGAAAGATAGGGCGGTGTCGCCGAACTTGTCTCGGACGGCGTCGATAGCGACCGAGAGGTCGCGACGGTCGCTTGATTGGGCTCCGCGGTCGTCGACTTCGCAGAACAGGTCGGTCTGGATGCCGCCTTGGTGGTCGAAGTCGCTCATGCCGATGCCCGCTAAGCGAACATGCATGCCTTCCTGCCAGATGTTGTCGAGCAGTTCGAGTGCAACCGCCACGAAGATGTTCTCATCGTCGGTCGGATGAGGCAGCCGGCGCTGTGCCGTACGCCCGCTGCCATACGAATACTTAAGCTTGAGCGTTACCGTGCCGCCCGTCAGTCCCTGACGGCGCAGGCGGCGTCCAACCGACTCACCCAGCAGCGCAATCGCCGCTTCGATGTCCCCGCGCTCAGTCAAATCTTTCGCAAAGGTGCGTTCATTGCTGACCGACTTGACCTCGCGCTCTTCATCGAGACTCGTGACTTCGGAGATTTCAAGTCCCAGCGCACGCTGACGCATACGTTCGCCGTTGACGCCAAAAATAGAGGCCAAGGTGGATTCCGGCGCGCGTGACAGCTCGCCGAGCGTGTAGATGCGCATACGGCGCAGTCGCTCCTCGGCCGAGCGCCCGATGCCGCTCATGGCAGATACCGGCAGCGCGGCCAAAAAGCGCTGCTCGGTTCCGGGGCGCACGATGGTCAGCCCAAACGGCTTATCCCGCTCGCTTGCGATCTTTGCGACCGTCTTGTTGCAGCCCACGCCAATGGAGCACGTCACTCCCAGCGCTGCCACACGGTCGCTTATACGCCGTGCAACCAGCAGTGGGTCCTCGGGCGCAAAGCGACCCGGTGTGATATCGATAAAGGCTTCGTCGATGGATACGCGCTCAACGCGCGGCGTCTCCTCGGCAAGAATCGCCATGACCTGCGCGCTCACCTCGCGGTAGCGATCAAAGTGCCCGTGCGTCCAAATGGCTTGCGGGCACAAGCGCCGCGCCTCGGCCGAGGCCATGGCAGAGTGCACGCCAAAGCGGCGCGCCTCATACGAACACGTGGACACGACGCCACGCGAATCGGCGTCTCCGCCCACGATGAGTGGCTTTCCGCGCCATTCGGGATGATCGAGCATCTCCACGCTCGCAAAAAACGCATCGAGGTCCATGAGGCCCACCGCCGGACCCGTCCAGGGGGGCGGCGTGACGCCCATGGCATCCTCATAACCGTATGTATGTTCGCGTCTTTCCATGTCATGAGTATACCGCGCAGCTCATGTGGGGTGCGTGTATGTGCTTGCAAATCCCGAATTCTTGTCTAAGATATGGATTTGCCCTCGACTACACCGAAGAAGTTGGTCTCACGGACTTCACCTGCCCGCGTCGATGGCGTATTATGTTCAACTGTTTGTTTGTAGTTGCAGCCTAAAGCTGCTTGGTTGGAGGAGTTTCCTTTGGCAGTCAAGATTCGCCTTGCTCGTCACGGCGCTAAGAAGCGTCCGTACTACCGTGTCGTCGTCGCCGATTCCCGCGCCCCGCGTGACGGTCGTATCATCGAGGAGGTTGGCCGCTACAACCCGATGACCGCCCCCAAGACCATCAACCTCGACCTCGAGAAGATCGCCGACTGGCAGTCCAAGGGCGCTCAGCTCACCGACGCCGTCGCCGCTCTGGTCAAGGCCGCCAACGAGGGCGAGAAGACCGAGACCGTCGTCAAGAAGTCCAAGAAGCAGCTCGCCAAAGAGGCCGAGGCCGCTAAGGCTGCCGCTGAGGCCGCTGAGGGCGCCGAGGAGTAAATCGTGCCTGAGGTTGACGCTGCACAGCTCGAGGGTGAGGCAATGCTCTCAGATCGCATCGCCGATCTCGTCGAATATCTCGTTGTTCAGATCGTCGACGACCCGGATTCCGTGAGCCTTGAGGTCATCGATGGTGACGACGCCTCTACGATCGAGGTTTCTGTCGCCGAGGATGACGTCGCTAAGGTCATCGGCCGTCGTGGCCGTACCATCAAGGCCATTCGCACGCTCGCCCGTGCACTGGCCGCTCGCCTCGACACTGCTGTCGAGGTAGAGGTTCTGGGCTAGGACCTTGAGGTCCCAGTACAAAAACATCGCCCGTGTGGTCAAGCCGCACGGAAGGAAGGGGGAGGTCCTCGCGCAGCCGCTGCGGGGGCTTCCTTCTGTATTAGAGCCGGGTATGCGTGTCGCCCTGACGCCGCCGGCGCTCAAGCGCGACCGCTTTTGCACGGTCGTGTCCGTCACCGATACGGGCGATGGCGATCTGGTCTCGTTTGAGGGCATTGACGACTTGACGGCCGCCGAGGGCATCACGGGATGCTATGTGTTGGCAAATCGTGACGATTTTGAGCTCGATTCACTCGACGCCGCCTATACCGACCTGATGGGTCGCGAGGTGGTCGACGAGCGCTTCGGTTCACTCGGCACGATCGTCGAGATCATGTCGACGCCCGCTAACGATGTTTGGGTTGTCGAGGGTGATCGGTACGGCGAGGTACTGATTCCCGTGATCGAGCAGGTTGTGCTCGATCTTCCCGACACAGGAACAATTTCCGTCCACGTTATGGACGGCCTGATCGATATGGACAAGTAGGGAGGACAACATGCTGATTGAGACCCTTTCGGTCTTTCCCGAGATGTTTGAGCCCGTCATGTCCACATCGATTTTGGGTCGCGCCCGCAAGGCCGGCCTTTTTGATTTTAAGGCGTATAACCTGCGCGACTGGACGCACGACCGCCATCGTACCGTCGATGACGAGCCGTACGGCGGCGGGCAGGGCATGCTCATGAAGGTCGAGCCTATTGCCGAGGCCATCGAGGCTATTAGCTCCGAGGGTCCTAAGCCCACCGTGGTGTTTTTTACCCCCTGTGGCGAACCCTTTACACAGCATGTGGCCGAGCGCCTGCTCAAAAGCGAGCGCTTGCTGTTTGTGTGCAGCCGTTACGAGGGTGTCGACGAGCGTGCCTATGCGCATGCCGACGAGCGCCTGTCGATCGGCGATTACGTGCTCACGGGCGGCGAGCTTCCCGCTATGGTCGTTGCCGATGCCGTCGTACGCCTGATTCCCGGCGCCCTTGGTGACGAGATGAGCAACGTCGACGAGTCGTTCTCGACCGCCGAGGACGGAGGCCTGCTCGAGTATGCGCAGTACACTCGCCCTGCTGAATTCAACGGCGAGGGCGTGCCGCCGGTGCTCGTGAGCGGTGACCATGCCAAGGTTGACGCCTGGCGCCGTAAGAATGCCATCGAGCGCACCTGCCGCTGGCGTCCCGACCTGATCGAGACGGCACGGCTTACGCCCCAGGAGCGCGCATACGCGCAGGAGATTCTGGACGCTTCGTATTCGCAGAGCGAGGAGTGAGAATGGTTCCATCGCAGCATTCCGCGTTGAGGGGCGCTTTTGAGTGGGTCGCGGTCATCGCGATCGCGCTCGTGGCCACCTTCCTGATCCGCACCTTTGTGGTCGAGCCCTTTGTGGTACCCACCGGCTCCATGGAGGACACGATCGAGATTGGCGACCAGATCCTGGCACAAAAGGTGAGCCTCGAGCTCGGTCAGCCCGTCAAACAGGGTGATATCGTGGTGTTCCATAACCCCGATGCCACGTCCGAGCATGACGTGCTGGTAAAGCGCGTCATCGCCACGGCCGGTCAGACGGTCGACCTTCAGGACGGCAAGGTCGTCGTCGACGGCAAGGCGCTCGATGAGGACTATACGACCGGCATGAGCTGGCCGCTTTCGGTCCAGGCGCCCGCCGCCCAGGTGAGCTATCCCTACACCGTCCCCGACGGCTGCGTGTGGGTGATGGGCGACAACCGCGAGAACTCAGCCGACTCACGCTACTTTGGTCCCGTTGATCGCTCTGATTTGATCGCCGTGGCGCTCGTGCGTTACTGGCCGCTTAACCGTCTGGGCGCTATCGACTAAAAAACGCTATAGTACAGTACCTAACCGTGTAATCGTTTCGACGAGGGGATATTAGAGGCATGAACGCTTCATCGCTTTCCTTCCAAGACATCATCCTGCGCCTCCAGCAGTACTGGGGCGAGCAGGGCTGCGTCATTATGCAGCCCTATGACTCCGAGGTCGGTGCCGGTACCTTCCACACCGCGACCACGCTGCGCTCGCTCGGTCCCGCCGAGTGGCGCACCTGCTATGCGCAGCCCTGCCGCCGTCCCGCCGACGGCCGCTACGGCGAGAATCCCAACCGCATGCAGCACTACTATCAGTTCCAGGTGCTCATCAAGCCCTCGCCGGTCAACGCCCAGGAGCTTTATCTGGGGTCTCTTGCCGCCATTGGCTTGGACCCCAACGACCATGACGTTCGTTTTGTCGAGGACGACTGGGAGAGCCCGACGCTCGGCGCCTGGGGCCTTGGCTGGGAGGTCTGGCTCAACGGCATGGAGGTTACGCAGTTCACGTACTTCCAGCAGGTGGGCGGTATCGAGGTCGACCCCGTGCCCGTCGAGATCACCTATGGCCTGGAGCGTATCGCTATGTACGCCCAGGGCGTCAACTCGGTCTACGATCTGGTGTGGAGCTACCTGCCCGATGGCACGCCCATGACCTACGGCGACGTGTTCCTCGAGAACGAGCGCGAGTTCAGTGCCTATAACTTTGAGGTCGCTAACGTCGAGATGATGCGTCAGAAGTTTGACGACTACGAGGCCGAGTGCCATTCCTGCCTGGAGCGCAAGCTGCCGTTGCCGGCCTACGACTGCGTCATGAAGTGCAGTCACGCCTTTAACCTGCTCGATGCCCGCGGCGCCCTGTCCGCGGTCGAGCGTGCCAACTACATCCTGCGCGTCCGCGCCGTCGCCAAGGCGTGCTGCGAGGCCTACATGGCCGAGGTCGCCGGAGTGAACGAGAATGCCGACCAGGAAGGCGAGGTGGCGTAAGCCATGGCAGACGCTAAGGATTTCCTGTTTGAGATCGGTACGGAGGAAATGCCCTCTGCACCGCTGAATAATGCCGTCAAGCAGCTTGGCACCATGATCGCCAAGGGCCTCGATGAGGCCGGTCTGGCCCATGGCGAGGTCCGCGTGATCTCGAGCCCGCGTCGCCTGGCTGCGCTCGTTGCCGACGTTGCCACCGCGACCGATGAGGTTCACGAGGTCAAGCGTGGCCCTGCGGCCAACATCGCCTTCGACGCTGACGGTAACGCCACCAAGGCCGCCCAGGGCTTCGCCCGCAAGTGCGGTGTGGCTGCCGAGGATCTGGTCCGTCGCGAGGACACCGACGGCCGCGAGTACGTCTTTGCTGAGAAGAATATTCCTTCCGCACCGGCTACGCCGATTCTGACCGCTCTGTGCGAGAAGACCATCGCCGGCCTGCAGTGGCCCAACTACCGCTCTCAGCGCTGGGGCCACGAGCACGCCACCTTCGTGCGCCCGGTCCGTTGGATCTGCTGCCTTCTGGGCGAGGACGTTGTGCCCGTGTCGTTTGCCGACGTGACGAGCGGCAATACCACGCGCGGCCATCGCGTGCTTGGCCCCGGTGACCACGTTGTCGCTAGCCCCGCCGCCTACGAGCAAGTGCTCGAGGACGCCGGCGTCCTCTCTGCCGAGCGTCGTCGCGAGGCGATTCTCGCCGGTATCGCCGAGGTCGAGGCTGCCCGTCCCGGCTGCCATGTCGATACGCCCAAGAAGGTCTTCGAGGAGGTTATCAACCTCTGCGAGTGGCCGACGGTGCTCGTCGGTACCTTCGATGAGGAGTTCCTCAAGGTCCCGCACGAGATCATCTGCGAGTCCATGCTCACCAACCAGCGCTACTTCCCGATCTATGACGGCGAGGGCAAGCTCACGCGTGAGTTCGTGGTCGTTTCCAACAGCAAGCCCGAGAATGCCGAGCGTGTGATCGACGGCAACGAGCGTGTCGTACGCGCCCGCCTGGACGACGCCAAGTTCTTCTACGAGGAGGATCTGAAGATCTCCCTCGACGAGTTCCGTGAGCGCTTGGCCAAGGTTGCTTTCCAGGAGAAGCTTGGCAGCGTGCTCGCCAAGTCCGAGCGTATTGAGCAGCTCGCGCTCGTCATCGCTCGCGAGGCCCATCTGGGTGCCCACCTTGCCGCCGATGCCGGCCGTGCCGCGCACCTGTGCAAGGCAGACCTGGTGTCCAACGCCGTCGTCGAGTTCACGAGCCAGCAGGGCGTGATGGGCGGTTACTACGCCACCGCGATGGGGGAGAACGACGAGGTCGCCCATGCCATCCGCGATCACTATCGTCCCCGCTTTGCCGGTGACGAGCTGCCCGAGGGCACCGCTGGCTGCATCGTGGCCTGCGCCGACAAGCTCGATACCATCGCCGGTATCTTTGCCATCGGCGAGCCCCCGACCGGCTCCTCCGACCCCTACGCGCTGCGTCGTGCCGCTATCGGCATCATCAACATCCTGCGCGACCGCCTGCCGATTGACCCCACGTCGCTCATCGACTTTGCCCTCCAGCTCTATAGCGAGCAGGGCATTGCGTTCGACGCCGCCGAGGTCGCCCAGCAGGTTCGTGACTTCTTCCATGGCCGCCTGGTGAGCATGGCCCGCGACGAAAAGATCCCGGCCGATACCGTTGCCGCCGTCTCCGCGGTGCACATTATCGCCCCGTCCGTCTTCTTCGCCCGCTGCGCCGCCCTCGACGAGGCCCGCAAGAACGACGCTGAGACGTTCGACAACCTGGCGACCGCCTATGCCCGCGCCGCGCATATCTCCAAGCCCGAGCTGGGTGCGGAGTACGACCGCAGCCTGATGGGCGAGGCCGAGCTCGCGCTCGCCGACGCCTCCGAGGCCGCTCAGACCGCCGTCGATGCCGCCCTTGCTGCCGAGGATTACCCTGCCGCGTTTGCCGCTCTGGCCGCCCTGCGTGCCCCCATCGACCGTTTCTTTGACGAGGTTATGGTCATGGACAAGGACGAGCAGCTTCGCGATAATCGCCTTAAGCTGCTCAACCGCTTTGAGGCCGTTTTCTCCGGCATCGCCAACATTGGTGAGCTTGCCCGCAAAAAGTAAGCTAGCCTGCGCATAAGCGCAAAAGGAGCCCCGCATGGATTGCCCGGTCACTGCTCGTCCCACCGTTATCGTTATCTCCGACTCGCTCGGTGATACCGCTTGTGAGGTGGTGCTTGCGGCGTCCGGGCAATTTGATGAAGGGGCTTTTCGTGTTTTACGCCTGCCTAAGGTGACCTCGGTGGAGCAGGTCAAATCGTTTGTGGGCCCGAGAGTCGATGCCGACCATCGCGATATCGCCGTGTTCCATACCATCGTCGACCCGGCGCTTCGGGCTCGCGTGCTCGACTACTTGGGCATGCTGCACATTCGCTCGGTCGACCTGATCGGCCCGTCGCTCGCGGTGCTGTCGTCGCTTATTGGCGTGCCGCCTAAAGGAGTGGCGGGTGTGATCCATAAGACCGATGACCGGTATTTCCATCGTATCGAGGCCATGGAGTACTTTGTCGAGCACGATGACGGGCGCGGCTGCGATGATCTGTCGGGTGCCGATATCGTTCTGCTGGGCGTGTCGCGCACATCCAAGACGCCGCTGTCGATGTATTTGGCCTATCAGGGTTACAAGGTTGCCAATGTTCCGTTGGCCCATGGCATGAAGCCGCCTAAGTCGATTTACGAGGTCGACCCGATGCGTCTGTTCGGCCTGATTTCGACCGTCGGCGTCATCTCCGAGATTCGCGATAGCCGCCTGGGCGACGACTATGCCCGCGCCGTTGCCGGCTCCTATGCCGAGCCCGAGAGTGTACGCAGTGAGCTCGAGGAGGCTCGTGCCCTCATGAAACGTCTGGGTTGCTTTGTGGTGCGTACCGACGGCAAGGCGATCGAGGAGAGTGCCTCCGAGATCATCGCTCATCTCGAAGTGATTCAAGAGGCAAGAGCCCGCCGCGCCGCCCGCCGCGCTCAACAGCAGTAGTCCTTTCTGGGATATTTTTTCGGGGACGGGGATTAATAAATCATCCAAGATGACAAGGTAACTAAAATTGCCCGGTCTCAAATTGACTGGTCTTGGTAAAGCGATTTAGCAAGAAACTTGCATTTAACTTGCGAATTTATTCTAGTGGTATCTTCATAAGGTAACCACCTTTACCTACCGTTTACCGCAAGTTTTAGCACGTTTACCAAACCGCGTATCCTCTGCTTAAGCCCGTTCAAATCCCGCCGTATAGTTCCCTCACGGCCCGCATCCGGCGGGTCGATTCGTTACCACGGTCGTGCGCGAGAGCGCATGGAAGGGGAAGTATCGTGAGCGATTGCAAGAGGGTTTACCGTTTTGGAACCGATGCCCAGGGCACTTGTGTCACCGAGGGCGACAAGTCCATGAACTTCGTGCTTGGCGGCAAAGGCGCTAACCTTGCCGAGATGAGTCGTATCGGCCTGCCGGTTCCCGGTGGCTTTACCATTACCTGCCAGACCTGCGTTGAGTACTCTGGTGCCGGCAACGTGTGGCCGGAGGGCGCACTCGATGAGATTGTTGCCGCCGAGGCCGATCTCGAGGCCCGCTGCGGCAAGAAGCTCGGCGACGCCCGTGATCCGCTGCTCGTCTCGGTGCGCTCGGGTGCTCCGTTTTCCATGCCCGGCATGATGGACACGGTCCTCAACCTGGGCCTCAACGACGACTCCGTCCAGGGCCTTATCGCCCAGACGCAGAGCCCGCGCTTTGCCTGGGATAGCTACCGCCGCTTTATCCAGATGTTCTCCAATGTCGTCATGGGTGTCGATGCCGACCTGTTCGAGAACGCCCTGACCCAGGCACGCCTGGTCGCCGGCGTTCGCGCCGATTCCGATCTTTCGGCCGAGGACCTGCAGGAGCTCGTCGAGACCTTCAAGGGCATATTCTCCGACAACGTCGAGGCCGCCCTGTACCCCGAGCTCGAGGTCGCGGACGGCAAGCCCATCTTCCCGCACGATCCGGAGCTTCAGCTGCGCCTTGCCATCCAGGCCGTCTTTGGCAGCTGGATGAACGAGCGCGCCTGCATCTACCGCAAGCAGCATGGCATTTCCGATGACCTTGGAACCGCCGTCAACGTCCAGGCTATGGCCTTTGGCAATAAGGGCGAGACCTCGGCGACCGGCGTCGCCTTTACGCGCAACCCGGCCGACGGCACCAAAGAGTTCTACGGCGACTTTCTGGTCAATGCCCAGGGCGAGGACGTCGTCGCCGGCATCCGCAACACCGAGCCCATCGCCGACCTCAAGACCACCCCGGGCCTCGAGTCCGCAGGTGAGGAGCTTGAGCGTGTCTTCCTGAAGCTTGAGGATCACTACCGCGACATGTGCGACATCGAGTTTACCATCGAGCAGGGCAAGCTCTGGATGCTCCAGACCCGCGTGGGCAAGCGTACCGCAACCGCCGCTCTGCGCATCGCTATCGAGATGGTCGAGGAAGGCCTCATCACCCGTGAGGAGGCCGTGAGCCGCATCGACCCCGCGCAGCTCGACCAGCTCCTGCACCCGCAGTTCGACTCCTCTAAGAAGTACGAGGCGCTCGCACGCGGCCTTAACGCCAGCCCCGGTGCCGCCGTGGGTGAGGTCGTGTTCTCGAGCGATGACGCCGTCGCGCGTTCTGCCGAGGGCCATAAGGTCATTCTGGTCCGCTGGGAGACCAACCCCGATGACCTGAAGGGTATGGTCGCCGCCGAGGGTATCTTGACGAGCCATGGTGGCAAGACGAGCCACGCCGCCGTTATCGCCCGTGGCATGGGTACCCCCTGCGTCTGTGGTGTCGAGCGTTTCCATATCGACGCGGCCGAGAAGGTCGTGCGCATCGAGGGCAGCGACCGCGTGCTGCGCGAGGGCGATGTCATCTCCATCGACGGCACCCAGGGTATCGTCGTCGACGGCGCGGTTGACCTGGTCTCTGCAGAGCTCACCGGCGACCTGGACACCATCCTGTCTTGGGCCGATGAGATCCGTTTGGACGAGACCGACGGTCACGCCAACCACGTGCGCGTCAACGCCGACAACCCCGAGGATGCCGAGCTCGCGCTCGAGTTTGGCGCCGAGGCCATCGGTCTATGCCGCACCGAGCACATGTTCCTGGGCGATCGCAAGAACATCATCCAGAGCTTTATCCTGTCTGACGATGAGGCCGTGAAGCAGCAGGCCCTGGCCGACTTGCTCAAGGTTCAGACCGAGGACTTCCTGGCGATGTTCAAGACCATGTCCGGTCGCGATGTGGTCGTCCGCCTGCTCGATCCGCCGCTTCATGAGTTCCTTGATAATCCTCGCGAGCTCGAGGTCGCCATCACCAAGAAGGAGGCCGCCGGCGCTCCCGAGGAGGAGCTCACTGCCCTGCGCGCCCGCCTGCGTCGCATCGACGGCATGGTCGAGTCCAACCCCATGCTGGGCTTGCGCGGCGTGCGCCTGTCCGTCGTCTTTGGCGATCTGCCGCTCATGCAGGTTCGCGCCGTCGCCACGGCCGCTGCCCGCCTTATCAAGGAGGGTGTCGACCCGCGCCCCGAGATCATGGTTCCGCTCGTTTCCATCACGGCCGAGCATGTCCAGACCCGCGAGGTCATTGAGCGCGTAATCGCCGAGGTTTCCGCCGAAGAGGGCGTCGGGCTCAATATTCCCGTGGGCACGATGCTCGAGCTGCCGCGTGCCTGCATGGTCGCTGACGAGATCGCCCATCATGCCGACTTCTTCTGCTTTGGCACCAACGACCTCACCCAGACGACCTTTGGCTTCTCGCGCGATGACGCCGAGGCCAAGTTCATCCCGCTGTACATGCATAAAAAGATCCTGAAAGACAACCCCTTCGAGACCATCGACGCGGCGGTGCTGGAGTTCGTGCGCCTGGCCGTCGAGAAGGGCCGCGCCACCAATCCCGACATGCACTTTGGCGTGTGCGGCGAGCACGGCGGCGACCCCAAGTCCATCAAGGGCCTGTTTAACGTGGCCGACGTGGACTACGTGTCCTGCTCGCCCTATCGCGTGCCCCTCGCGCGCCTGGCTGCCGCTCAGGCCAAGCTCGAGGCCAAGCGCAACGCCTAACGTTTTGGGTGTAGACGCCTAGTGTAGCCCCCCTCATGCCGCCCGTCTCATTCGCGAGGCGGGCGGTTATCATGTGCGGGTTTTGTCTTTTTGTCTGCGTAAAAAATTGTTCTTGCAGCAGAAACCCGCGCGTGTATACTCGAATACGTTTGTTCAACTACGTGCCGGCCAAGATGGTACGGCACCTCTAGAAGAGTAAGGAATTGCACATGGATTACATCCGCGCAATCGAGCGTCAGCAGATCCGCGAGGACATTCCTCAGGTTCGCGTCGCCGACAACGTCAAGGTTCACTACCGCATTAAGGAAGGCGACCGCGAGCGCATTCAGGTCTTCCAGGGCGACGTCATCCGCATGGCCGGCGCCGGTGCCCGCGAGACCTTCACCGTCCGCAAGATGTCCTTCGGTGTCGGTGTTGAGCGTACCTTCCCGCTTCACAGCCCCAAGATCGCCAAGCTCGAGGTCGTTCGTCATGGTCGCGTCCGTCGCGCCAAGCTGTACTACCTCCGCGACAAGGTGGGCAAGGCTGCTCGCATCCCCGAGAAGCGCTAAGAAGATCGCAGCGTCTGTCCACTCGTTTGGACACAAGGGTCACCTTCGGGTGGCCCTTCTTTTTATCTGATTTGCATGCAAGGAGGGCCTGGTATGGCCAATATGACGAGCTCGGTTTCGGCATCGCAGGTTGCCGGTGAGTTGGCGAGCGCTACGTTTGAGGAGATCCCCGCCCTCGTGGAGCATTATCGCGAGGACCCGCGCCAGCAGGTGATCAAGGCTTGCGAGCGTGCTCTTAAGCGCCATGCCAAGGAACTTGCCGAGCGCGAGCGCGTCAATGACATGTACGAGCTTATGCATGAGCTTGGCGGCGATGGGGTAGTCGTTGGTGTCGACGAGGTAGGTCGCGGATCGGTGGCCGGTCCTTTGACGGTATGCGCCGTCTGCCTTCCTATGGAGCCGCGCGTCTGGGGCATCAACGATTCCAAAAAGCTCACGCCGGCGCGCCGCGAGTTGCTCTCAGTGAAGATTGCCGAGGTGGCGACGGCAATTGGTTTTTGCCATATCGCGCCTAAGGATATCGATGAGATGGGCATGGCCCGCGCCATTCGAGCCGCTGTCGCGGGCGCCGTGGCCGATACGGGGCTCGAGCCCGATTGCGTGCTTATGGACGGTAACCCCTTGGGCGCCGTTCCCAACGAGCGCGACGTGGTGAAGGGCGATGCCAAGATCGCCTGTATCGCCGCGGCGTCCATCATGGCCAAGGTCACGCGTGATGAGATGATGGTCGAGTACGATGCCGAGTATCCCGAGTACCATTTGGCCGAATCGAAAGGCTACGCAAGCCCCGAGCACATCGAGGCCATTCGCAAACATGGACTTTGTCCACTGCACCGCGTGAGCTTTTGCGGAAACTTTCTGCAGACTGAGCGCCTTTTCTAGGTCAATTGTGGAGACAGGGACCTCAGGGGTTTTATAAACCTGCTGGTAGCGGGCCGTATGCAACACCATTGCTGCGTACGGCCCGTTTTTTGACGGCATTTGGTCAGCTTTTGGTTTGCTTCCGGTACTTACCCGCATGAAAGGTGCCCTCATCATCGGGGCAATGCAGCGTGCGGGAAAGGAGACCCCATGAGTGCCGCAAGCAAAAAGAGCAAGACGCAGCAGCTCAAGGAGCGTTGGGAAAACGGCGAGCTCGACTGCGGGGCGATGACGCCCGAGTTTATCAAGGGACTCAGTCCCCGCGAGCTGGGCATGCTGGGCGAGCTGATCACCATCGACTACTTTAACGAGCGCGGCTACACCTTGCTGGAGCAGGGTTATCGTTGCACCGAGGGCGAGGCCGATCTGGTGCTGCTCGATGAGCTCGACGATGTCGTGGTGATGGCCGAGGTCAAGACCAGACGCGTTGCACTGGATTGCAGCACGCGGGTCTTTCCCGAGGAGGCCGTGGACGCTCAAAAGCAACGCCGCTACCGCCGCATCGCAAGTTGCTATCTCATGGAGCATTATCCGCTCAAGGCGATTCGCTTCGATGCCGTGGGTGTCACCATTCGTGGCGGGCATATCGCTGAGATCGAGCATCAGTACAACGCGTTCGATTGGCAGGTGTCGTGATGGCGTTCGAGACGTTTGCCGTTCACGCGGCCTGCATCCGTGGCGTCGAGGCGATTCACGTCACGGTCGAGGTCTCGCTTGCCGGTGGTGTTCCGGGCATCCAGATGCTCGGCATTCCGAGTATGGAGGTGATGGAGTCACGCGGTCGTATTCGCTGCGCGATGCGCTCCGCCGGGTTCGAGATCCCACGCTCGGGCATTACGGTCAACCTAGCGCCCGGCGATATTCGCAAGACCGGTAGCGGCTTTGATCTGCCCATCGCCATCGCGGTTCTGGCGGCCGATGGGCAGATTCCCCGTGACAACCTCGATCGCTGCCTTATCGCCGGCGAGCTCGGCTTGGACGGTACGGTGCTTCCCGTCAAGGGCGAGGTGGCGTTTCAGTTATTGGCGCGTGATATGGGGCTGTCCTTTATCGCCGGCAGGTCCGATCAGCATGTGCCGCTTGCGGGCGTGGATTGCGGATTTATCGATCATTTGTCTCAGCTTGCCCATGGCATGGGCGATGCCGCACGGCACTACTTGGATTCTGAAGTGCTCGAGGCGACCTTTGAGCCCGAACTCGACTATGCCGACGTACTGGGGCAGGAGGTCGCCAAGCGCGGCATGGCACTGGCGGTAGCGGGTGAGCTCGGTTTGCTTATGATCGGGTCCCCGGGATCGGGCAAGACGATGCTCGCGCGTCGTATGACCGGCATCCTGCCCGAGCTTTCCGTTGAGGATCAACAGGAGGCGCTGTGCATCCATTCGGTCTTGGGTGAGAACATCGATGGCTTGTTGGCGGGGCACCGGCCCTTCCGCAGTCCCCACCACAGTATTTCGACCGCAGGCCTTATCGGCGGCGGGCGCCCGGTGCACCCGGGTGAGATCAGCCTTGCTCATGGCGGCGTGCTCTTTTTGGACGAGCTTGCCGAGTTTCCCACGGGTGTGCTGCAGACGCTGCGTCAGCCCATCGAACGCGGCTATGTGAGGATCGTGCGCGTCGACGGGGCCTTTACCTTCCCGTCGCGCTTTCAGCTGCTGGCTGCGAGTAACCCTTGCCCCTGCGGCTTTTTGGGCGATCGCGAGGTGCCGTGTCGCTGCTCGGCGGCGATGGTCGAGCGCTATCGGTCTAAACTGTGCGGTCCTTTGGCCGACCGTATCGACATGATGATCGATGTGACCCGTCCCGACCCCCAAGTGATTATCGAGGGTGCGGAGGGTATGTCGTCTGCCGAGTTACGTGACTACGTTGTGCGCGGTCGCGCTTTTCGCGCTTGGCGCGAATCCCGTATGGACGATGCGGATGCCGAGGCCGAGGATGACGAGACACGGTCCATTGACGGCGTCGTTTCGACCTTTGAGCTCGATGATGCGGCAGAGAAGTGTGTGCTCGGCCTGTCGAAGCGCACACATCTCACGGGTCGCGGCATCGTGCGACTGGTGCGTATCGCGCGTACAATCGCCGACGTCGCCGAGAGCGAGCAAGTGACGCAGGACCACGTGCTCGAGGCAGCGATGTACCAGGGAAGGAGGGACCAATGATGGCCGAGGGGACCTACGAGCTGCATCCAGGTGATGCGTTGTATCCCGAGACCGTTTTGGAGCTTTCTGATGTACCCCAGACGCTCTATGTGCGCGGCAACCCCGAGGTGCTTTCGACGCCCGCGCTCTCCATCATCGGCGCGCGCAAGGCCTCGCCGTATGGTCTTGCCGTGGCAGAGCTTGCGGCAAAGGTGGCGGTCGAGGCGGGAGTGACGGTAGTTTCGGGCGGCGCGGTCGGTTGTGACCAGGCCTCGGGTTGGGCTGCGGTCAACGCTGGCGGCAAACACGTCGTGGTGCTGGGGACGGGCGCCGACGTGGTCTATCCGCGCTCGAGCGCGGGGCTTATTACGCGCACGCTCGATACGGGTGGCGCGGTCGTGTCGATCTCCCCGTGGGGCATGGGTCCGCGCAAGTTTGCCTTTCCGCGCCGCAATCGCGTGATCGCGGCCCTGTCGCAAGCCCTCTTTGTATCCGAGGCGGGTATGCCTTCCGGGACGTTTTCTACAGCCGAGGCTGCTATGGATTTGGGGCGAGAACTTCTCGCTGTGCCGGGGTCGATCCTATCGCCCGAGTCGCGTGGCACGAATTACCTCATTGCGAACGGTGCCTGCTGCATCATCGACGAGGAATCTATCGAGATGGCTATCTCACGCATCTACGGCACTCTGCGCTACTCGCGCCCCGATGCTCCCGGCATTGCCGACCTGGATCAAACACAGCAGACCGTGATGCATGCGCTCATCGCCTCTCCGCTCAAGGTCGACGACATCGCGGCGCTCGTCTCGCTCGATGCTGTCGGCGTACTCAAACTCTTGGGTTCGCTTGAACTCGAGGGCCTTATCGAGCGCATGATGGATGGAAGGTATGCGCCCTCCAAGTTTGCCCTTCACGCCCAGACGCCCTTCGGTCACAATGGAAAACGTGTCAATTAGAAAGGTGTTTGCAGATGCAGTTCGATCAGGTGACGGTTATCGGTGGCGGTCTGGCGGGTTCGGAGTGCGCGATTCAGCTGGCAGACCGCGGGTTTGCCGTAAAGCTGCGCGAGATGCGCCCCCAGGTGAGCTCCCCGGCCCACCATACCGATCACCTGGCAGAGCTCGTCTGTTCCAATTCGTTTAAATCGACCCGTCCGGACTCTGCGGCGGGCTTGTTAAAGGCCGAGCTTGAGCGCATGGGTTCAGTCCTGCTCGATTGCGCCCATCGCGCGGCTGTTCCCGCCGGTGGTGCCTTGGCGGTCGACCGCGTCAAGTTTTCCGAGCTTGTCGAGGCCGAGGTTGCCGCCCGTCCCAATATCGAGGTCGTGCACGGCGAGGTCACGCAGATTCCCGAGGGCCACGTGGTCATTGCCGCGGGCCCGCTGTGTTCACCGGCGCTGAGCGAAGAGGTCATGAAGCTCGTCGGTGGCGACGCCCTTGCGTTCTTCGATGCCGCGGCGCCGATCGTCGATGCCTCCACGCTCGATATGGACGTGCTGTTTTCGCAGTCGCGCTACGAGGAGCAGGGGAGCGGCGACTATCTCAACGCTCCGCTCAACAAGGAGGAGTACGAGGCCTTTATCGAGGCACTTACCACGGCCGACCGCGTGGTGCTCAAAGACTTTGAGGGCGGCGATCTGTTTCAGGCCTGCCAACCTGCCGAGGAAGTTGCGCGCACCGGCAAGGACGCCATTCGCTTTGGCGCCATGAAGCCCGTCGGCCTCACCGACCCGCGTACCGGACGTCGCCCTTGGGCGGCGATTCAGCTGCGTGCCGAGAACAAGGAGAAGACCGCCTATAACCTGGTGGGCTTCCAGACCAACCTGACCTTTGGCGAGCAGAAGCGCGTCTTCCATATGGTGCCGGGCCTGGAGAACGCTGAGTTCTTCCGCTACGGTGTCATGCACCGCAATACCTTTGTCGACGCCCCGCACGTGCTCGATGGCACCTTTGCCGTGCCTGGTACCGGCGTGCGCCTGGCCGGTCAGATCACCGGCACCGAGGGGTACATGGAAGCCGTGGCGACCGGTCTGCTCGCGGCGCTCAACACCTATGCCGAGGCTATCGGCGCCGCGGGCGTCGAGTTGCCCCGCGTGGGCGCCCTGGGCGCGCTCGTGGGCTATGCGACCGATCCTGCCACCGTGGGCTACCAGCCCATGCATGTCAACTTTGGCCTGGTGCCGCCACTCGAGGATGGTAAGCGCCGCAGCAAGCGCGACCGCTACCAGGCCTATGCGGACCGTGCGCTCGAGGCCCTTGATGCCTATCTGGCCACTCGCCCCGATCTGTTTGGAGGCGACCGGTCATAGCCTTTGACCTGTACGACACCGTCGACTCGTTTATCGCCTATATCGCACGTGTCGAGGGGCTTTCTCCCAATACGGTGACGGCCTATGGCTCGAGGCTGGAGCGCTTTGCTGCCTGGTGCGAGCGCGAGGATATTGATGCTTTCGCTGCCGACGTGCGCACCATTCGTCGCTATCTTGCCGAGCTTTCGCGTGAGCAGGTGGCTCCCCGAACGCTTGCGGCGCATCTGTCGGCTATCCGATCGCTCTATCGATGGATGGCTGCCGAGGGGGTCGTGGAGGGCGATGCAGTCTCGGCGATCGCATCGCCCAAGCTGCCGCGTGACCTGCCGGGCGTCCTTACGACCAAGCAGGTCGAGGCGCTGCTCAAGACGCCTGATACCTCAACACCCGCGGGACTGCGCGATGCGGCGATGCTCGAGCTGCTCTATGCCTCAGGCGCCCGTATCTCTGAGCTCGCAGCACTCAATGTGGAGTCCATTGCGTGGTCCGAACGCACGCTGCGCCTGTGGGGCAAGGGGAGCAAAGAACGTATCGTCCCTCTGTATCGTCGTGCGCTCGAGGCGACGCGTCTCTATATTGAGGAGGGGAGGCCGGAGTTGCTCGCTCAGGCAAAGCGTCGTGACCCCGCTACCGGGCCGCATCCGCTGCTTATATCGGCGCGCGGTAATCGCATGAGTGCCGCCATGCTCAGGCGGCGGTTTCATATGCTGGCGACGCTCGCCGGCATTCCGGCCGACATCGCCCCGCATGCGATGCGCCATACCTTTGCGACCGACTTGCTCGAGGGCGGCGCGGACCTGCGCTCGGTTCAAGAGCTGCTAGGTCATGCGAGCCTGTCCACGACGCAGATCTACACGCATCTCACACCCGATCGGCTTAAGCGGGCTGTGGCTCAAGCCCATCCCCGCGGCGAATAGTGGCTGGGACGTCCCGCGCCGCGCTCAGGTGTGTGGTTTTGATTGCGGGTTGGCAGGAAGATGCATTCCTGCTATCATTCATTGGGTTGCTTCACGGCAACAGGTTTTTATCACGCACGCGCGGCTACTTCATACCGTGGTGCCCGGGCTTTGGTAGCACATGTCCGGGTTGGTTTTGGAGGATGACCCCGCGCGGAGGCAAACCACAGGAGGTTTAACATGGCTACCAAGATTAATATCCGCACCCTGCTCGAGGCCGGCTGCCACTTCGGTCACCAGACCCGTCGCTGGAACCCCAAGATGAAGCCGTTCATCTTCGGTGAGCGCAACGGCATCTACATCCTCGACCTCAAGCAGACCATCCTCGACGCCGACCAGGCCTACACTTTCGTCAAGAACGTCGCCAAGGGCGGCAACGTGCTGTTCGTCGGCACCAAGAAGCAGGCTCAGGAGGCCGTCAAGAACGCCGCTGAGCGCGCCAACATGCCTTACATCAACCAGCGTTGGCTCGGCGGCATGCTGACCAACTTCGTCACCATCCGCTCCCGCATCAACCGCATGGAGGAGCTTGAGGCCATGGTCGAGGACGGCCGCATGGCAGTGCTCCCCAAGAAGGAGCAGGCTGTTCTCGGCAAGGAGCTCACCAAGCTCCAGACCAACCTCGGTGGCGCCCGCGACATGAAGGGTCTGCCCCAGGCTCTCTTCGTCATCGACACCAAGCGCGAGGAGAACGCCATCAAGGAGGCTCGGCGCCTGAACATCCCCGTCGTCGCTCTGATCGACACCAACTCCGATCCCGACGAGGTCGAGTACGGCATCCCCTGCAACGATGACGCTATCTCTGCTGTCACCCTTATGTGCGAGCTCATGGCTGACGCCTGCCTCGCTGGCTCCGGCAAGGAGCAGGTCTCCGAGGCCGAGATGGCCGCTGAGCCCAAGGCCGAGTAAATCAGTCTTAGTTAATTCTTTTTCATCTCTTTGAAAGGAACCACAATGGCCCAGATTACCGCCGCTATGGTCAAGCAGCTCCGCGAGATGACCGACTCCCCGATGATGGAGTGCAAGAAGGCTCTCGTCGAGGCTGACGGCGACATGGACGCCGCTGTCGACGTTCTGCGCAAGAACGGCCTCGCCAAGGCTGCTAAGAAGGCTGGCCGCGAGACCAACGAGGGCGCTGTAGCCGCGTTCGTCTCCGAGGATGGCAAGACCGGCGCTCTGCTTGAGCTCTCCTGCGAGACCGACTTCGTTGGCTCCAACGCCAAGTTCACCGGCTTTGCTTCCAAGGTCGCCGAGGTTGTCGCCACCACCGAGCCGGCCGATGTCGATGCTCTGCTCGAGAAGCCGATGGGCGAGGAGACCGTTTCCTCCGAGCTCACCGAGATGATTCACATCATGGGCGAGAACATGAAGATCTCCCGCTTCGCTGCCCGCAAGGCCGAGAACGGCGCGCTCGCTTCTTACATCCACATGGGTGGTAAGATCGGCGTCCTCGTCGAGCTTGCTTTCGAGAAGGCCGAGACCGCTCAGGCTGAGTCCTTCAAGACCTTCGCTCACGACGTTGCCCTTCAGGTTGCCGCCGTCGCCCCGATCTGCGCTACCCGCGATCAGGTTCCGGCCGAGACCGTCGAGCACGAGAAGCAGATCTACATGGCTCAGGCTGCCGAGTCCGGCAAGCCCGAGGCTATCCAGGAGAAGATGGCTGTCGGCCGTCTGGAGAAGTTCTACAAGCAGTCCGTGCTCACCGAGCAGGAGTTCATCAAGGACAGCTCCCTCACCATCAAGAAGTACGCTGAGCAGGTCTCCAAGGAGCTCGGCGACACCATTACCGTCGTTGCCTTTGACCGTCTGGTCCGTGGCGAGTAAATAAGCTCTTGTAGCTGGTAATGAGCAGGCTGTGGGTTTTACTCACAGCCTGCTTTTTCATGGCTCTTATCAGAGCCTTTGATATCATATTGAGAGTCTAATTAAAGGAGGATCGCTTTGTCCGACATCCGATATAAACGCGTGCTTCTTAAGCTTTCCGGCGAAGCACTGATGGGCGACGGCCAATATGGCATTGACCCCAAGGTTACCGACCATCTTGCCAAGCAGGTCAAGGAGCTGCTCGCCGTTGGCCATGAGGTCGGCGTCGTTGTCGGCGGCGGCAATATTTTCCGCGGCATGGCAGGCGCTGCCGGTGGCATGGAGCGTGCTCAGGCCGACTACATGGGCATGCTGGCAACCGTTATGAACGCGCTCGCCCTGCAGGATGCCTTCGAGCATAACGATGTTCCCTGCCGCGTGATGAGCGCTATCCAGATGAACGAGATCTGCGAGCCCTATATTCGCCGTCGCGCTATCAACCACCTTTCCAAGGGCAACGTTGTTATTTTTGCCGCCGGTTTGGGTAATCCGTACTTTACGACCGACACCGCCGCGGCTCTTCGTGCGTGCGAGATCGGCGCCGAGATTCTGATTAAAGCCACCAAGGTTGACGGCATCTACGACAAGGATCCCGTCAAGTGCGCCGATGCCGTCCGTTTTGACAAGATTACCTATCACGAGGTTCTCGTTCGCGGCCTGCAGGTTATGGATTCCACGGCTACGGCTCTGTGCCAGGATAACCGTATGCCTATTTTGGTCCTCAACATCGATGGCGAGGACACCGTCAAGCGCGCGCTCGCGGGTGAGCCCGTCGGCACGCTCGTCTATCAGGAGGATTAAGCATGGCAGAGAACATCACCGCCCATATGGACAAGTCGCTCGAGTCCCTCAAGCATAACTTCTCCAAGGTTCGTACCGGCCGCGCCAATGCCAACATTCTGTCCGACATCACCGTCGATTATTACGGTGTTCCCACGCCGGTCACGCAGGTTGCCGCCGTCAAGACCCCCGAGGCCCACATGCTGCTCATCGAGCCGTGGGACAAGGCGCTCATCAATGCTATCGTCAAGGCCATCGGCGCTTCCGATCTGGGTATTACCCCCAACTCCGATGGCACCGTCGTTCGTCTTCCGTTCCCGGCTCCCACTGAGGAGCGCCGTCGCGAGCTCGTCAAGGAGTGCCGCGAGTACGCCGAGCAGGCCAAGGTGTCTATCCGTAACATCCGTCGCGACTTTAACAACAAGCTCGAGCGCGATGAGGAGCTCACCGAGGACGATGTCCGTCGCGAGCAGGCCAAGGTCCAGAAGCACACCGATGAGTATGTCGCCAAGGTCGAGGAGCTTCTGAAGGAAAAAGAAGCCGAGGTCATGGAGATCTAAGGTGCAATACGACGAGCATAAACTGGTCGAGTACTTTGCCGACGCCCCTGCGGGCGTCGGTTTTTCCGACCTTGACCTCAATAACATTCCGCACCATATCTCGTGCATCATGGACGGCAACGGTCGTTGGGCCACGTCGCGCGGTCTTGCGCGCACTGAGGGCCACAAGGCGGGTATCGTCTCCCTTCGCGAGATCATTACCGCCTGCGTGCGCCTGGGCGTCGACGTGCTTTCTGCCTATGCGTTTTCTACCGAAAACTGGAACCGTCCGCAGCATGAGGTAAACGTCTTGATGCATCTGTTTGCCAAGACGTTTATCGACGAGCTGCCGCTTCTGAAGCGCGAAAATGTGCGCGTTGTCTTTTTGGGTGACATTTCCGCGCTGCCCAAGAAGACCCGCGACGTTTTTGAACGCGGTCTTGCCGAGTGCGCCGATCACACCGGTATGACGCTGGCGCTTGCCGTCAACTACGGCGCGCGTGCCGAGATTACCCGCGCTGTCCGTCAAATCGCACTTGACACTGCCGCCGGTAAGATCGATCCTGCCGCAATTGATGACGACATGGTGGCTTCCCACCTCTATACCGCCGGCCTTCCCGATCCTGAGCTTGTGATTCGCACTTCTGGTGAGCTGCGCCTTTCGAACTATCTGCTGTGGCAGGTGGCTTATTCCGAATTCTACGTCACCGATACCTATTGGCCCGACTTTGATCGTTGGGGCCTTGTCGACGCCATTTTGGCCTATCAGGGCCGTGACCGTAGGTTTGGTGGACTGAGCAAGACCGAGGAGGCTTAATCGTGTCCGATCGTCCCAAGGCATCTGCTCCCAAGACGCCAGTTTCCGCGGCGCCTGCGCGCAAGGCTGCCGCTGCGGGAGCACCTGCAGCAAAGAGCGGCACCGGTTCGTGGCTGGCGGGCTTTATTACCCGTGCCGCCGCCGGTATCGTCTACGCCGTTGTCTTTATCCTGTGCCTGGTTTTGGGTATCGTGCCCACGGCCATCTTTGTTTCTGTCATGAGCGGTCTGTGCTGCTATGAGTTTTTCCGTATGACAAGGCTCGATGGCAAGATGGCTAACGAGCGCATGGGTATCGCTGCCGCCGTACTCTTTCCGCTGTCGGCGTTGGGCGATTCGATGTTGCTGAATGCCCTGCTTTTTGCCTTGATGCTCGCTGTGGGCATTTGGTATGTCTGGTCGCCGCGTACCCGCATCTCTGATGTGGCCGTGACGCTCATGGGTCCCATCTACACTGGCTTTATGCTGTCGGCTATCGTGCTGCTGCGCGATGCCGTGCCCGGTTTTGCCGGCGCCCTGCTTTCAGTGGGCGTTTGCGCGTCCCTTTGGGTCTCCGATTCGTTTGCCTACATCGTGGGCAGCCGTATCGGCAAGCACAAGATGGTTCCCAAGATCTCTCCCAAAAAGAGCTGGGAGGGGTTTGCCGGCGGCATCTTGGGCTCGGTTTTGATTTGGCTCATCCTGTGGGCGACGCACTTCTACAAGCTCAGCCTGCCCTATGCGCTGCTGTGCGGCGTGGTCGTGTCCATTCTGGGCGTTATCGGCGACCTTATCGAGTCGCGCATCAAGCGCGGTGTGGGCGTCAAGGATTCCGGCAACCTTATCCCGGGCCACGGCGGAATGCTCGATCGTAGCGATTCGCTTATCTTCGGCTGCATCACCGCGCAGCTGTTGCTGATGATCGGAGGCGTGCTGTAATGTCCTTCCAGACGACGTATGGCCCCGATGGACGCCTTCGCGTTGCCATCCTGGGTTGTACGGGCTCTATCGGCACCCAGGCGCTCGATGTGTGCCGCCAGCATGCCGATCGCCTGCAGGTGACGGCGCTGTCCGTTAACTCCAGTACCTCCGAGCTCGTTGCCGCTGCCCGCGAGTTCTCGGTTCCGGCGGTTGCCGTGGCCGATGTCGATCATGGCGATGACGCCGTGCTGCAGGAGTTGCCCGAGGGAACGAAGCTCGGCGTTGGCGCGCAGGCGGTTTGCGAGCTCGCGCATCGCGACGATGTCGACTGCGTGCTTGTCGCTATTGTGGGCGCCGCCGGTCTCGAGGCGAGCCATGCGGCCTTGACCTCGAATAAGCGCCTTGCCCTTGCCAACAAGGAGTCCCTCGTCGTCGGTGGCGACTTGCTTATGCCGTTGGCACAGCCGGGCCAGCTTATTCCGGTCGACTCTGAGCATTCCGCCATCTACCAGTGCTATCTGGGGGAGAACCCGCGCGAGGCCCACTGCATTTGGCTCACCTGCTCGGGCGGTCCGTTCTTTGGCCGCACGCGCGACGAGCTCGATCGCGTGACGCGTGCCGATGCCCTCGCGCATCCCACGTGGGCCATGGGTGCCAAGATCACCATTGACTCCGCCACCCTCATGAACAAGGGCCTGGAGCGCATTGAGGCCATGCATCTGTTTAACTGCGACCTCGATTTCATTAACGTGGTCGTGCAGCGTCAGTCCAAGATTCACTCTATGGTCGAGTTCGCCGACGGCTCCGTGATGGCGCATCTCGGTGCATCCGACATGCGTATTCCCATCCAGTTCGCGTTCTCGTATCCCGAGCGTTGGGATACTCCGGCGCCTCGTATCGATTTCCGCGAGCTGGGGCAGCTCACGTTTGATGCTGCCGACATGGATACCTTCCGCTGTCTGGCACTGGCCGAGCGTGCCGGCAAGACGGGTGGCACCATGCCGTGCGTGCTCAATGCCGCCAACGAGGTCGCCGTCGATGCCTTCCTGCACGATGGCTGCAGCTTTACCGATATCGATCGCATTGTGGAATCCTGCATGGACGCCCACGATATGCAGGTGGTCGATTCGTTTGAGCAGCTTCGCGACATCGATGCGTGGGCGCGTGAAAAGGCTGCGCAGGTGCTCGCCGCAACCCGTTCCTAACCCATAAGGATTGCTTTTTCGTTTTATGGATACTGTTCTGAGCGTTCTCTCATCGGTCTTTTGGGGCCTGCTGATGCTTTCCGTCCTCGTGTTTTTGCACGAGGGCGGCCACTTTTTGGCGGCGCGTGCCTGCGGCGTCCGTGTGACCGAGTTCTTTTTGGGTCTGCCGTGCCGCTTTGACATCCATTACACGTCGCGTCGCATTGGAACCAAGTTTGGCGTGACCCCGCTGCTGCTGGGTGGCTACGCTGCCATCTGCGGTATGGATCCGACCGATGTTTCGTGCGCCGATCGCGTGCTCGCGGCTATCTATCGTCATGGTCGCGTGACCGTGGCCGACCTTGCTGTCGAGCTCGAACTTTCCGAGGAGGATGTGCTCGAGGCATGCGCCCTTTTGCTGGGCTGGGGCTCCATCGCGCCCTGGTATGAGGAAGGGGAGAAGCCCTCGCCGAGCTACTATCCCACCAAATATCAGACGTTGCCACGAGACACGGCAGGCTATACCACCTTTGATGGTCGCCGTTTCGATCGCGAACATGCGACTGCCGAGGGCGATGTGTGGGAGCTGCCGTGCGGCGAGGCCGAGTTCCTTGCGCAAGAACGCTCGCACACCTATCTTGGCCAAGGCTTTCTCAAGCGCGCCTTTATGCTGCTCGCAGGCATTATCGTCAATATCTTGACGGGTTTTTTGCTTCTTATGAGCATCTATTCCATTGCGGGTGTCACCGTGCCGATGGATACCAACGTGATCGGTCAGGTTGACGAGGGGTCTATTGCCGCCAAGGCGGGTATCGAGGGCGGTGACGCGATCCTTTCGGTTGACGGTGTCTCATGTTCCACTTGGATGGATGTCTACGATGCCATCGGCAAGGCTGCCGGTAAGGACGATATCGCCATCGAGTACGAGCGTGACGGCAAGCAGCATTCGACCACGGTTGCGCTCAAAGAGGACGAGCGCCTAGGTGTGTATGCCTCTACGCAGGTGGTCCGTTTAGACCCCATCACGTCGGCTCGCCTGTCGTTCTCCTATGTCGTGCAGACAGCGGATGGCGTGATGCGCCTGCTCCAGCCGCAGCATACGATGGAGATTCTCGATCAGTCTTCTTCGATCGTTGGTATTAGCGTTATGTCCTCACAGGCCGCTGCTGCCGGCCCTGCCACGTTCCTTTCGTTTGCCGCCCTCATTTCGTTCTCGCTTGGCTTTATGAACCTGCTGCCCATCCCACCACTCGATGGCGGCAAGCTGGTCATCGAGATCATTCAAAAGATTGCGGGCCGCGAGCTGCCGCTCAAAGTGCAGACAATCGTCAGCTATGTCGGCATCGCGCTCTTTGCACTGCTGTTTGTCTATATGCTTCGTTCCGACATCCTTCGTTTTATTCTGTAGGGGAGTGTTTGGATTGTCTTTATCCCATCCTTTGCCTCGCGAGTTGACACGCCCCGTGCATGTGGGCGGCGTGCAGATCGGTGGTGGCGCTCCGGTCGTGGTTCAGTCTATGACCTGCACCGATACTGCTGATGCCCAGGCAACGCTTGCGCAAGTGTGCGCGTTGGCGCAGGCTGGCTGCGATATCGTGCGCGTGAGCGTGCCTACCGAGGCTGCGCTCGAGGGCTTTCGCACGATTTGTGCCGAGTCTCCGGTGCCAATCGTCGCCGATATCCATTTTAACCATAAGCTTGCCATTGGCGCTGTCGAGGCTGGTGCCTCTAAGCTGCGCATCAACCCCGGCAATATCGGCGATTGGGCCAAGGTTGACGCTGTCATCGATGCCGCGGGTGCCGCGGGCTGCGCGATTCGCATTGGCGTGAACGCGGGCTCGCTTGAGCAAGATATTGCCGAGCGCGACGACCTCACGCAGCCCGAAAAGCTCGTGATGTCGAGCGAACGCTTTGTGCGGCACTTTGAGGACCGTGGGTTTACCAACATCGTGCTATCCGCCAAGGCCCATAGCGTACAGACGACGCTTGATACCTATCGCGCCCTGTCGCGCGAGATACCGCATGTTCCGCTCCACCTGGGCGTGACGGAGGCGGGGACCAAGCTTCAGGGCACCATCAAGAGCTCTGTAGGCTTGGGTATCTTGCTTTCCGAAGGCATCGGTGACACCATGCGTGTGTCGCTCACGGCCGATCCGGTTGAGGAGCCGCCGGTCGCCTGGGGAATTTTGCAGTCACTGGGCCTGCGTCGCCGTGGTCCCGAGATTGTCTCTTGCCCCACGTGCGCCCGCTGCCAGGTTAACCTCATTCCCATCGCCGAGGAAGTAACCGAGCGGCTTAAGAACTATGCCGCGCCGCTTTCGATTGCCGTCATGGGATGTGCCGTTAATGGCCCCGGTGAGGCTTCTGATGCCGACCTGGGCGTTGCTTGCGGACGTGGTCAGGCCTTGCTCTTTTCGCATGGCCAGATCATTGGTAAAGTAGCTGAGGATCAAATTGTCGACGCGCTTATGGCCGAGGTCGACAAACTAATTGAGGAGAAATAAATGACCCGAGCAATGTATATGTCTAAGCTCTATGCGCCGACGCTCAAAGAGGATCCGGCGGACGCTGAGCTCGCCAGCCACCGCCTGCTGCTCCGTGCCGGCATGATCCGCAAAGAGGCCGCCGGTCTGTATTCCTACCTGCCGCTTGCTTGGCGCTCGATCCGCAAGATTGAGAATATCGTGCGAGACGAGATGGACGCTGCCGGCGCCCAGGAGCTTATGATGCCTATCATGGTCGACGCCGAGTTGTGGCGTGAGTCCGGCCGCATCGACGCCTATGGCAAGGAGCTTGTGCGCTTTGACGACCGTCACGGTCGCGAGTTCGTCCTGGGTCCCACGCACGAGGAGACCGTCACGGCCCTGGTGCGCAACGAGCTGCGCTCCTACAAACAGCTGCCCGTTAACCTGTACCACATTCAGGACAAGTTCCGCGACGAGTTCCGTCCCCGCTTTGGCCTGATGCGCGGCCGCGAGTTCATCATGAAGGACGCCTACAGCTTCTCCGCCACGCAGGAGAGTCTGCAGGAGGAGTACGACAAGATGAAGCAGGCCTACGCCAACATCTGCGAGCGCTGCTACATCAAGGCTCTGCCCGTTGTCGCCGACTCCGGCGAGATCGGTGGCGATACCTCCGTCGAGTACATGGCTTTGGCTGACGCCGGCGAGGCTTCGCTCGTCTACTGCGACGATTGCGGCTTTGCAGCCGACGATGAGGCCGCAAGCACCAAGGTCGTTGTGACCGAGGGTCCTGGCGACGGTGCGCTTACCAAGGTCGAGACTCCGGGCATGGGCACCATCGAGGCCGTTGCAAAGTTCTTCGGCTTCCCCGAGAACGGCACGCGCAAGTCTCTGGCACTCATCGACGCCGAGGGCAAGCCCGTCGTGGCCATTGTCCCGGGCGACCACGAGCTCAACGATTGCAAGGCCGAGCATGTCTTTGGCAAGGGCTATCGCATGATGACGGACGAGGAGCTTCAGGCGAACGGTCTGCACAAGGGCTTTATCGGACCGGTCAACCTGCCCGAGGGCATCCGTCTGGTGTGCGACGAGAGCCTGCGCGAGTCCAGGCAGTGGGCCTGCGGTGCCAACGAGGTCGACTATCACTTTACCGGTGCCTGCCCCGATCGCGACTTTACCGTCGATGAGTGGGCCGACCTGGTTACTGTCGTTGCCGGCGATCCCTGTCCGCACTGCGGCAAGCCGCTCTCTGCTGCCCGCGGCATCGAGGTTTCCCAGGTCTTCCAGCTGGGCACCAAGTACTCCGAGGCCATGGGTGCCACCTTTATGGACGAGGACGGCAAGGAGAAGCCGCTTATCATGGGTTGCTACGGCGTTGGCGTGTCTCGCTCGCTCGCTGCCGTCGTGGAGCAGCACAACGACGAGCACGGCATCGTTTGGCCGGTCTCCGTTGCCCCGTACGAGGTTGCGGTGATTCCGCTCGACCCCAAGAAGGAGGAGTGCGCTTCTGTCTGCGAGCAGATCGTTGATGGCCTGTGCAGCGAGGGTATCGAGGTCGTCGTCGACGATCGCGATGAGCGTCCCGGCTTTAAGTTTGCCGACAACGACCTTATGGGCTTCCCGTATCAGGTGGTGCTCGGCAAGCGTGGCCTTAAGAACGGCACCGTCGAGCTCAAGGACCGTGCCACGGGCGAGCGCGAGGACGTGGCGATCGACGAGGTCGTTGCCAAGGTTTCCAAGCTTGTGAAGGCGGCACGCCGTTAATTGGCGATTTCGCTTGTAGTTCGATATACGGGACGGCCCCGCATTTCTCCAGATAGGGGAGATGCGGGGCCGTCCTTTTGTCTTCTCGGCGTGCTCAATCGCTAAAAGGAAAACCCCACAGCCCATGTGAGCTGCGGGGTTCTCTTTGTGCCTCCGATGCGAAATAAATCGCTCAGATATTACTGATAATCGACGACGTCGATCCAGTTCTTAAGGAACTCATCGTTCACGTTGCGCTTACGAGCGAGCTCGGAAGCGGCTACGATGCTCGTCCACTGACGCACGACCTGCATGGGCATGTCGGCGCGGTCGCAGTAGAGCTCCAGGTAGGCCTCGGCCTGATCCTTGCTGTTGAGGGCAAAGAGCAGGTAGGTGGTGGCAACGTCGGCAGCAGGGGAGCCCTGGGTGGCGTGTGCCCAGTCGCAGACGTACAGCTGGCCGTCATCGCCGACGATGACGTTGGAGGGGTTGAAATCGCCGTGGCAGACCTTGAACTCCTTGGTCATGCCGTCCAAGCGCTCCTGAAGGTTGTAGCGCGTGGTGGCATTGAGCTGATCAAGGCTGTCGATCATGCGGGCGAACTTGTCGCGCTGACGGTTGAGCAGCGGGGAGGTGTAGCCGTGGATCTCGATCTGGAGGTCGACGAACATCTCGAGGTACTCACCGAAGCGCTGGGGCTCGGCAGTCATCTTCTCGGCAAGGGTGGTACCCGGGACCTTCTCGGTCACGAGCGCCCAGCCGTTGGCGTTCTCGAGCTGGGAAACCTCGAGAGCCTTGGGGCTGCGGATGCCGCACTCATTGATGCGGGCAAGATTCAAAGCCTCGTTGAACACGTCGGAGACGGGCTTGGTCTCGTTAAAGACCTTGACGATCTTGTCGCCCAGGTCGTAAACGACCTTGTTGCCACGGCGGACGAGCTCGGTCTTGGAATCGGGTAGCAGCATGGTTGCATCCTTTCAACGATGCGATAGAAGCGACGGCGGGGGTGTGTGAAACACCCGTGCACCCCCGCCGTTAAAAACCGTGCTAGAACTAGCAGACGGCGTAATCCTGAGGCTCGCGGCCGTAGTAGGCGTCCAGATAGAGCTCCTTGATCTCGCTCATGAGCGGGTAGCGCGGGTTAGCGCCGGTGCACTGGTCGTTGAATGCCTGCTCGGTCATCTCGTCGAGGGTGTCGAGGAAGTACTGCTCGTCGACACCGTAGTCGGCGATGGTCTTCTTGACGCCGATGAAGTCCTTGAGTTCCTCGAGCTTCGTGATGAAGTTCTCGAAGACCTCCTTGTCGTCCTTGCCCTCAATGCCGCAGTACTTGGCCATCTCGGCGTAGTTGTGCAGCGCGTTGGGGTAAGGATACTGAGAGAAGGTACCCATCTTGACGGGAGCCTCGGCGGCGTTGTAGCGCATAACGCGGGTCAGGATGACGGCGTTGGCGATGCCGTGGGGCAGGTGATGGAAAGCGCCGAGCTTGTGGGCCATGGAGTGGTTGAGGCCCAGGAAGGCGTTGGCGAAGGCCATACCGGCCATGCAGGAGGCGTTGTGCATCTCCTCGCGGGCGTGCGGGTCCTTGGCGCCGTTCGTGAAGCTGGAGGGCAGGTTCTCAAAGACGAGCTTGGCAGCGCGCTCGGAGAGGCCCTTGGTGTAGTCGGAAGCCATGATGGAGACGTAGGACTCGATGGCGTGGGTCATGACGTCGATGCCGGAGGCAGCGGTCAGGCCGCGCGGGGCGGTCATGCAGTTGTCGGCGTCGACGATAGCCATGTTGGGGAGCAGCGCGTAGTCGGCGAGCGGCCACTTGATGCCGGTCTCCTTGTCGGTGATGATGGCGAACGGCGTGCACTCGGAGCCGGTACCCGAAGAGGTCGGGACGGCGACGAAGTAGGCCTTCTTGCCCATCTCGGGGAAAGTGAAGATACGCTTGCGGATGTCCATGAAGTCCATGGCCATGTCCTCAAACTTGCACTCGGGGTGCTCGTACATCATCCACATGATCTTGCCGGCGTCCATAGCGGAGCCACCGCCGACGGCGATGATGACGTCCGGCTCAAAGAGAGCCATCTGCTTGGCGCCGCGACGTGCGCACTGCAGCGACGGATCGGGCTCGACGTCGTAGAAGCAGTCGTGGGCGATGCCCATCTCGTCGAGCTTGGCCTCGATGGCGCGGGTGTTGCCATTCTTGAAGAGGAACTGGTCGGTGACGATGAAGGCGCGCTTCTTGCCCATGACGGTACCGAGCTCGTCGAGAGCGACGGGCGTGGAACCCTTCTTGAAGTAGACCTTCTCGGGAGCGCGGAACCACAGCATGTTCTCACGGCGCTCGGCCACAGTCTTAACGTTGATCAAGTGCTTCACCCCAACGTTCTCGGAGACGGAGTTGCCGCCCCAGGAGCCGCAGCCCAGGGTCAGAGACGGCTTCATGCCAAAGTTGTACAGATCACCGATGCCGCCGTGCGAGGACGGGGTGTTGATGACGATACGGCAGGCCTTCATGACGTGCTCGAACAGGCTGATCTTCTCGGCCTGGGCGGGGTGCACGTACAGAGAGGCGGTGTGGCCCGGGCCACCGGCGAGCACCAGGTGCTCGGCCTTGTCGACGGCCTCCTGGAAGTCCTTGGCGTGATACATGGCCAGGACCGGGGAGAGCTTCTCGTGGGAGAACTCCTCCTTGGCGGGGTCGGTGGAGGTGACCTCGGCGATCAGGATCTTGGTCTTGGCAGGAACCTCGATGCCGGCGAGCTCGGCGATCTTGGCGGCAGCCATGCCGGGAATGCGGTGATCGAGAGCGCCGTTCTTGAACATGGCGGCACGCAGGGCCTCCATCTCGGCACCCTGCTTGACGAAGTAGCAGCCGCGCTTCTGGAACTCGGCTTTGACCTGGTCATAGATGGTGTCGATGACGGTCACGGACTGCTCGGAAGCGCAGATCATGCCGTTGTCGAAGGTCTTGGAGTGGATGATGGAGTTGACGGCGAGCAGCACGTCGGCGGTGTCGTCGATGATGACCGGGGTGTTACCGGCGCCAACGCCCAGGGCGGGCTTGCCCGAGGAGTAGGCGGCCTTGACCATGCCCGGGCCACCGGTGGCGAGGATGATGTCGACGTCGCGCATGACCATGTTGGTCAGCTCGATGGAGGGGACATCGACCCAGCCGATGATGCCCTCGGGGGCGCCGGCCTTGACGGCGGCGTCAAGCACGAGCTTGGCGGCGGCGATGGTGCACTTGGCGGCTGCCGGGTGCGGGGAGATGATGATGCCGTTGCGGGTCTTCAGGCTGATCAGCGTCTTGAAGATCGCGGTGGAGGTGGGGTTGGTCGTCGGGATGACGGCGCCCACGATGCCGATGGGCTCGGCGATCTTGGTGATGCCGTAAGCCTCGTCGCGCTCCAGAACGCCACAGGTCTTGGTGTTCTTGTAAGCGTTGTAGATGTACTCTGCGGCGTAGTGGTTCTTGATGACCTTGTCCTCAAGAACGCCGCGGCCGGTCTCCTCGATGGCCATCTTCGCCAACGGGATACGAGCCTTGTTGGCGGCCATGGCGGCCTCATAGAAGATCTTGTCGACCTGCTCCTGCGTGTACGTAGCAAAAAGCGCCTGGGCCTCTCGCATCTGAGCGAGCTTAGCCTCAAGCGCCTCTACGTTGTCCACAATTGCGGGAGTAGTGTTTTCCGGTGACTTTTTCACCATTTGTGTCTCCTTGCGATCGGAGATTTACCCTACGACTTGCATGATAGCAAGAAAATATTCGGCGAACGGCAAGATTCCCGTAAAAGGCATACTAAAACGCTTCAATATACTGAAGCGTTTTAACTAAAACTATCTGCCAGTGCATCGCCCCGCTCATTAGGGACAGACTAAAACAAGTATTTCAATGGGAAAACGGGGAGAACGGGGCATCTGTTTGATAATCGCTATTCGCGGGTCGCTGTTGAGTCGGACACGCAGGCGGTGCAGCTTCTCGATTATATCCATCTCAATCCTGTGAAAAGTGCAATCGACTCACTCGAGACGTACCGTTGGTCAAGCTTTAAGGCATATCAGCTAGGCTATGATTCCTTTGACATCTGCAAACACTCATGTAAGTCTGTCCCCAATGAGTGCAAAAGGCGCCCTCCTTAGGGGAGGGCGCCTTTGGTAAGTTCTATGTGAACGCGAGGTCTTTGACCCGGAGAGTCCGAGGTACTTGTTGGTAAGACCTTATTTAGGAGCGCGCAACCTTGCCAGACTTGAGGCAGGTGGAGCAAACGTTCATCTTGCGACGGTGACCATCGACGACGACGTAGACGCGCTGGATGTTGGGGCGGAACTTACGGTTGGTGACGCGGTGAGAGTGGCTGATGGAGCGACCGGCAACGGGGTGCTTACCGCAAACTTCGCAAACTTTGGACATAACTGACCCTCCTTGGGCGACAAACGAACATGTCGCGTTAACAAACAAGCCTGAACTATAGCACAGAAGCAGCTCCCTGTGCGTAATCTACACAGAGATATTCCTCTTTTGGCGATAGTGCTCACGCCACGGCCCTGGACGTAGATCCGATTTGCGTGCAGCAGAGGGGATTATGCCAGCTCGTGCGTGCGTTTTCAAGCTCGTCCCACAAATATATATAGGTTTATGGAGCACCTGCGCCCGTTTACGGATTGCCCTGTATTTATGCTCGCAATTAAGCTCGAGGTTGGCTACACTATCCCTTGACCATTAAAGGGGTACGAGATACCCACATGGAATTACATAGCTGCCAAAGAGCAGCCCTTCCTGTGGGTGTCTGGTCCGCTTTAAGCGGTCGGGCATCTATTTTTTTTGACTGTGTCAGCAGTCAAGACATGTGAGGAAGGAGATCGATGGGCACGACTTCCCCCAAGGCGGTCATCATGGACGAGACCGCCGTCAATCGAGCGATGACCCGTATCGCGCACGAGATTCTCGAGCGCAACGAGGGCTGTGAAGACCTCGCTCTGGTCGGCATCGTCACGCGCGGCGACCTTCTGGCAAAGAAGCTCGCCGAGGAGATCAAGGAGATCGAGGGCGTCGACGTTCCGCTCGGCAGCCTGGACATCAGCTTCTACCGCGATGACTATGCGACCAATTTCGCTCCCGCGATCCACGCTACCAACATTCCCTTCAGCGTCGACGGCAAGCGCGTCGTGCTGGTGGACGACATCCTGTATACGGGCCGTACTATCCGCGCCGCTCTGGATGCCGTCATGGACCTGGGCCGTCCGAGCCGCATCGAGCTGGCAGTTCTCGTTGACCGCGGTCACCGTGAGCTCCCCATCTCGCCGGACTTTGTCGGCAAGAACGTTCCCTCGTCGCATGAGGAGAACGTGCACCTATATATGAAGGAAGTCGACGGCCACACCGCCGTCGAGATTAACGACGTCGCGCCGGGTTCCCACGTGGGCTCCGCGCCGCTGGGAGGTGAGTAGTACCGTGGCGTTCAACCATAAGCACCTGATCGACATTACCGAGTACTCCGAAGAGGACATCAAGCTCATCCTCGAGACCGCCAAGGCGTTCTCCGAGGTCAATGAGCGTGCGATCAAGAAGGTCCCCACGCTCAAGGGCAAGACCATCGTCAACATGTTCAACGAGCCTTCGACGCGCACCCGCAGCTCCTTCGAGCTCGCCGAGAAGCGTCTTTCGGCCGACAGCCTCAACTTTGGCGGCTCCTCGACCTCCACGGTCAAGGGCGAGAGCCTCGTCGACACCGTCGAGACCCTCAACGCCTACAAGATTGATTGCATCGTCGTTCGCGATAAGCACGCCGGTGCTCCCTACATCGTCACGCAGAACTCGCCCGCGAGCGTCATCTGCGCCGGCGACGGCAAGCACAACCATCCCACGCAGGCCCTGCTCGACCTGTACACCATCTGGGAGCACAAGGGCGACTTCCACGGTCTTAAGGCCGCCGTCGTCGGCGATATCGCGCACTCCCGCGTCTGCGGCTCGCTGATCCCCGCCCTTAAGATCATGGGCTGCGAGACCTACGCCGTCGCCCCCGGCACGCTGCTGCCGCCGGCGCCCGAGGTCCTGGGCTGCGACCACGTGACGAGCGACCTCGATTCGGTACTCCCCGAGCTGGACGTCGTCTACATGCTGCGCGTGCAGCAGGAGCGCCTCGAGGGCGCTCCGTTCCCGACCATTCGTGAGTACCACAAGCTCTTCGGCCTGACCAAGGACCGCGAGAAGCTCATGAAGCCCGACGCGATCATCTGTCACCCGGGCCCCATCAACCGCGGCGTCGAGTTCGACTCCTATATGGCCGACCACCCGCAACGCTCCGTCATCCTGGAGCAGGTCTACGCCGGTATCTGCGTGCGTATGGCTATCCTGTATCTGCTGCTTGGAGGTGCCGATAATGGCCTTGCTTCTTAAGAATGCCCACGTCGTCGACCCGTCCGTCGAGCTTGACGGTGTCGTTGACGTCCTGATTGACGGCGATAAGATCGCCGAGGTCGGCGAGAATCTCGCCGTCGAGGGAGCCGAGGTCCGCGACCTTTCCGGCAAATATCTCGTCCCCGGCCTGGTGGATATGCACGTTCACCTTCGCGAGCCCGGCTACGAGGTCAAAGAGGACATCGAGAGCGGCACCCGTGCAGCTGCCAAGGGCGGCTTTACCGGCGTGTGCGCCATGCCCAACACCGATCCCGTCACCGATAACGGCACCGTCGTGGAGTTCGTCAAGTCCCGCGCTGCCGAGGTCGGCCACTGCCGCGTCTATCCGTCGGGAGCCATGACCCGCGGTCTTAAGGGCGAGGCCATGTCCGAGATGGGCGATATGGTCGCCCACGGCGCCGTCGCCTTCACTGACGACGGTCGTGGCGTGCAGGGCGCGGGCATGCTCCGTCGCTGCATGGACTACGGCAAGATGTTCGGCAAGGTCTTTATGAGCCACTGCCAGGACGAGGACCTGGTCGGCCACGGCCAGATCAACGAGGGCAAGGTCTCGACCCGTCTGGCTCTCGAGGGCTGGCCGGCTGCCGGCGAGGAGCTCCAGATCGCCCGCGACATCGAGATCGCCAAGCTGACCGGTGCCAAGCTGCACATCCAGCACATCTCCACCGCCCATGGCCTGGAGCTCGTGCGTGCCGGTAAGGCAGCTGGCGTGCAGGTCACCTGCGAGGCCACGCCGCACCACATGTTCCTGACCGAGAACGACCTGGACGAGACCTACAACACCTCGCTCAAGGTCAACCCGCCGCTGCGTACCGACGAGGACGCCGAGGCTATCCGTCAGGGCGTCATCGACGGTACCGTCGACGCTATCGTCACCGATCACGCTCCCCATACTCCGTGGGAGAAGGCCCGCGAGTTCGAGCTGGCGCCCTTCGGCATGATCGGCCTCGAGACTTCGCTGTCGCTCGTGCTCACCGAGCTGGTCAACACGGGCAAGATGAGCATGGGTCGCATGGTCGAGCTCATGGCCATCAAGCCTCGTGAGATCCTGGGCCTCGACCAGGTTCAGGTCAAGGCGGGCTCCGTTGCCGACCTGACTGTCTTCGACGCGTCTGCCACCTGGACGGTCGGCGAGGACGGCTACGAGTCGCGTGCCGAGAATTCCGGTTTTGCCGGCCGCACGCTCACCGGTCGTGCCACCGATGTGTTTGTCGGCGGCAAGCAGACGCTCGCCGACGGCTGCATCTGCTAGCATAGCCTTATCGCTTTTGTGCGCGGCGCCCTTGCGGTGCCGCGCTTTCTGTTCGCCTGAACCATGCAACCGCATGGGGGATTGGAGCGTCTATGCCCACACCTTCCACTGCACGCATGCACGACTTCGAGGTCGTCTCGAACAAGGAGATCGCCGAGGGCATCTTCTCGCTCGTAATCTCGGCCCCCAAGCTTGCAAGTGCGCTCAAGCCCGGTCAGTTTGTGAACATCGCCGTGCCCGGCGATGCCTCTTCGCTGCTTCGCGTGCCCCTGAGCTTCTATCGCGCCGACGCCCAGGCCGGCACCGTCGAGCTGTGGTACGCCGTCGTGGGCGACGACACCCGCCGTCTGTCGCAGATGGCCCCCGGTTCCACTTCTAACCTGCTGGGCCCTGGCGGCCGCGGCTGGCTTGTTCCCGAGGGCACCAGGAAGGCGCTGCTCGTTGCGGGCGGCATCGGTGTTCCGCCCGTGCTGTGCCTTGCCGGCATGCTCGTCGAGCAGGGTGTGGCCGTCGACGTGTGCCTGGGCTTTGGCACCGCGTCCAAGGCCGTGGGAGTCGATGAGTTCCGCGCGCTGTGCGATACGGTCAACGTGTGCACCGACGACGGCTCGCTCGGCACGCACGGTTTTTGCACCGATCCTGCCGCTGAGCTGCTTGGCGAGGGCGGCTACGACTACGTCGCCAGCTGCGGCCCCGCTGTCATGATGAAGAAAGTCGCCGCCGCTGCCGCCGAGGCCGGTGCGTACTGCGAGGTGTCCCTCGAGCGCATGATGAGCTGTGGCTTTGGCGCCTGCAACACCTGCAATGTCGAGACGGTCGACGGTATGAAGGGTGCTTGCATGTGCGGCCCCGTGTTCGATGCTTCCAAGGTGGTGGTCTTCTAGTGGGTACCGTTAACATGGCCGTCGATTTCGGCGGCGTCAAGATGCAGAACCCCATCAACACCGCAGCCGGTACCTTTGGCTACGGTTGGCAGTTCCAGAATTTCTTCGATGTTTCCCAGCTGGGCGCCATTACCACCAAGGGCTGTGCCGCCGAACCCTGGCCGGGCAACCCTGCGCCTCGCATGGCCGAGATTCCTGGCGGTATGATCAACTCCGTGGGACTGCAGAACCCCGGTGTCGCCGCCTTTGCCCGTGAGTCCGGCCCGTGGCTCGAGCAGCTGTCCAAGGACGGTTGCCAGGTCATTTGCCAGGTTGCCGGGCACTCCGTTGACGAGTTTGTCCGCGCACTCGAGATGTATGTCGAGCTGTGCCCCTGGGCTGCCGGCTACGAGATCAACGTGAGCTGCCCTAATATCGCCGCCGGCGGTGCCGCCATGGGCTCCACGCCCGAGGGCGCCTCTTCCGTTATGGCTGCTTGCCGCAAGGTGACCGATAAGCCGCTGTTCGTGAAGATGGCGCCGGTCAACGTCGCCGAGATCGCCAAGGCCCTCGAGGCTGCCGGCGCCGACGGCCTTTCGGTCATCAACTCCATCCAGGGCATGGCCATCGACGTCCATACCCGCAAGTCTCGCGTGGCCAAGCCCAAGGGCGGCCTTTCGGGCCCGCTGTGCCACCACATCGCCGTGCGCATGGTCTGGGAGGTTGCCCAGGCCGTCGATATCCCCATCAACGGTGTCGGCGGTGTCATGACTGGCGAGGATGCGGCTGAGTTTATCCTGGCCGGCGCCACCTGCGTGTCGGTCGGCATGGCCAACTTCGTCGATCCGTGCGCTTCGCTTAAGATCGCGCATGAGCTCGAGGCCTGGGCCGAGTCCCAGGGCGTAAAGGACATCAACGAGCTGGTGGGTGCTTTCGAATGCTAGAGAATGATGCCCGCGACCGTGTTATCGTCGCCCTCGACTGCGACCGTGAGCGCGCGCTCGAGCTCGCCCACGAGCTTTCGGGCCATGCCGCCTGGCTCAAGGTCGGCATGACGCTCTATTACGCTGAGGGTCCCCAGATCGTCAAGACCTTTAAGGACCTTGGCTTTAAGGTCTTCCTCGACCTTAAGTTCCATGACATTCCGCATCAGGTGCGCGGCGCTGCCCGCTCGGCCTCGCTTGCCGGTGCCGACCTGCTTTCGGTCCACGGCCTGGGCTCGGGTGCTATGCTCGCTGCCTGCCGCGAGGGTGCCGAGGAGGCGCGTGAGGACCGCGCCAAGCTCGTCGCCATCACCGTGCTCACGAGCATGAATCAGGATACCTTGAGCGAGATCGGCGTCGAGTCTCCCGTGGCCGAGGAGGCCGCCCGCTTGGCAAAGCTTGCTCAGGCCAACGGCATCGATGGCATCGTGTGCTCACCGATGGAGGCTCACGACATGCGTGAGCTGCTGGGTCCTGATGCCCTGATCGTGACTCCGGGTGTGCGTTCGGTGGGTGCCGCCCTTGGTGACCAGTCCCGCGTGGCGACGCCTTCCCAGGCTATCGAGCGTGGCGCAAGCCACATTGTGGTGGGCCGTCCCATCACCGGTGCCGACGATCCGGTTGCCGCCTTTGACGCCATCGTCGCCGAGCTGGTCGAAAACGTTGCGTAAAAGATTCCCCTAAGTCACCACTTTTGGGTCTCATTAGCACAAAATAGCCCCTGTGCCTGCGTAAACTTTCCCATCCTTTGTGTGGAATCGCAGGTCAGGGGCTTAACTTTGGGCGCAGTATATTGCACTTTTTGCGGGTATCGTCTAACCTATGGAGCCGCGATTAGGCATTTTGTACGTTCTACGTGCTAAAATGCCAATTATTGAATCAGATATAACCCAACTATTTGGAGGTACGAATGGCACTCCCTCAGCTTACCGACGAGCAGCGCAAGCAGGCTCTTGAGAAGGCTGCTGCCGCACGTCACGCCCGCGCTGAGCTTCGCGAGCAGATCAAGAAGGGCGAGAAGTCCCTCGAGTCCGTGCTCAACTCCGATGACCCCATCGCTTCCCGCATGAAGGTTTCCACCCTCATCGAGTCTCTCCCCGGTTATGGCAAGGCCAAGGCCGCCAAGATCATGGAGGAGCTCGGTATCTCCGCTACTCGTCGCGTCCAGGGCCTCGGTGTCCGTCAGCGCGAGCAGCTCCTCGAGCAGCTGACCAAATAAGTGAGCGCTCAGGATTCCAAGCTCTTTGTGATTTCTGGACCGTCAGGCGCAGGCAAGGGTACGCTCGTCACTCGTGTGCGCGAGCGCCGCTCGAACCTGGGTCTGACGGTTTCGGCTACCACGCGAGCACCACGCAAAGGTGAGGTCGACGGCGTCAACTACTTTTTTCTGACGCGCGAGGAGTTCGACCGCCGCGTGGCAAACGGTGAGTTTGTTGAGTGGGCCGAGGTCCACGGTAACTGCTACGGCACGTTGGTGAGCGAGGTCACATCCAAGCTCGCCTCGGGCTCGTCTCTGATTTTGGAGATCGATGTCCAGGGCGCCCTGCAGGTGAAGGAGCGTTTCCCCGAGGCCGTGCTGATCTTTATCAAGCCGCCTTCGCTTGAGGTGCTCCGCGAGCGTCTAGTCGGTCGCGGTACCGAGACGCCCGAGACGATTGAGCTGCGTATGGCAAACGCCGCCGATGAGCTTGCCCTTGCCGACCGCTACGACGACGTCGTGGTGAATGACGATCTCGACCGCGCGACCGATGAGCTCGTTCGCGTTCTCGATATGCATGAAAGGATCTGAGGTCCGTGTCCGTTGTAAAGCCTTGCATTGACGATCTTCTGGAGAAGACCGATCACAACCGCTTCCTGCTCGCTTCGCTTGCCTCCAAGCGCGCCTGCGACATCAATAGCATGCTGCGTGGCCAGCACAACCGCGTGCTTGCCGTCCAGGATGTCGATGACATCACCATCGGGCTTTCCGGTGCCGATACCATCTCGATGGCTATGGACGAGATTGTCGACGGCGACATCTCTTACGACGAGGCCCGTTACGAGAAGGCGCTCGGCCACAAGGTTGCTGAAGCCTAAATGGCAGCTCGCGTCTGCCTGGTCCACTATCACGAGGTTGGACTGAAGGGCAAGAACCGCGCACATTTTGAGCATATCCTCATGGATAACATCAAGGCGGCCTTGGCCGCCTTTTCCGTGAACGCCGTGTCTCGAATTTCCGGTTATATCCTCGTGACCTTTAACGAGCATCAGGCCGACGAGGCGGCGCGTGTCATTCGCACCGTCCCCGGCGTTGCCCGTGTTTCCCTGGCGTATCACACCAACCGCGACCCGCAGGAGTACTGCGCCGCCGCTGTGAAGGCGCTGCGCGAGTTTGGTTCCTTCGATTCGTTTAAGGTGCACGCCAAGCGCTCCAATACCGACTATGAGCTCACCTCGATCGATATCAATCGACAGGTTGGCGAGGTGCTGTGTGAGGCCTTCCCCGATAAAAAGGTTCAAATGCACGACCCCGATGTGATGGTGCACGTACTGGTGGTCCAGGGTAGCGTTTATGTGTACGCGCGCTCCGAGCGCGGCGTGGGCGGTCTGCCGGTGGGTTCTGCCGGCAAGGTCGTGACGCTGCTGTCGTCGGGTATCGATTCTCCGGTGGCGACCTGGATGCTCGCGCGTCGCGGCGCGGTGTGCGTGCCGGTGCATTTCTCCGGTCGTCCGCAGACGCCCGATACGAGCGAGTATTTGGTGCAGGACATCATCCGTGCGCTTGAGCCGGGTGTCCAGATCGGTCGTCTGTACGTGGTTCCGTTTGGCGACTGCCAGCGTGAGATTTCGGTCACCTGCCCCAGCAACCTGCGTGTGATCATGTATCGTCGCATTATGTATTCGGTTGCCGAGCGCATTGCGCACATCGAGGGCGCCAAGGCCATCGTTACGGGCGAATCGCTTGGGCAGGTTGCCTCCCAAACGCTTGAGAACATCATGGCCGTCAACGAGGCCGTGAAGATTCCCGTGTTCCGTCCGCTCATCGGTTCGGACAAGCAGGAGATCATCGCGCGTGCCGAGGAGATCGGTACGTTCGATATCTCGACTGAGGCCGCTCCCGACTGCTGCACGCTGTTTATGCCGCGCCGTCCCGAGACGCACGCTAAGCTCGATGCCGTGCATGAGGCCTGGGAGTTGCTCGATCATGAGGAGATGATCGAGCGCCTGCTCAAGCAGACCGAGTACATCGACTTCGAGAGCAACACGTATAAGGCCCCTAAGACCTTAAAACGCAAACATTCGGAGCTTGCTCCGCGTGAGATTTACCAAGATCACGAGTAAATTTGTGTATAGACCGACGATGCGCCTGCATCGTCGGTCTTTTGGTATCTGGGTATTTTGCGGCTAAGTGTTCATTTGCTGACGTATGTCTGAATAAATGGACAGATTTGTGCAAGGTTTTGGTCAGCTTTTGTTTTGACCTCGAAAACCGGTTTTGGGGCGTGGCTGTTGCGGAGCTCCTTTCCTGACACGATGGTGTTGGGAGGTTTTGCTATGGCGCAGCGCGAACAACACGAACGAGTCAAAAAGATGGACCGCTGGGCGGGAAAACTGCTCGGTCATAAGGCAGTGGTGATGGCGATACTGGTCGTCATTGCGATGGCGAGTGGACTGGCAATGGCGAACCTTAGCGGCGGTGCCGGCGGCGTGTCGTTTGAGCGCACTGATGGTTCGGGCTCGTTAGTGGAGCCGGGATCCGGCGATGCCTCGAGCGGAAAGACATCCGAAGGCTCTTCGCCTAAGGCTTCTGCCGCGGCAGAGGTCTATGTCGATGTCGATGGCGCCGTTGTGTCGCCCGGCGTATATCGTCTCAAGGACGGCGCGCGGGTGGCTCAGGCGATTGATGCCGCCGGCGGGCTGGCGCCCGAGGCAGATGTTACAGGGCTCAATCGGGCATCTAAGGTCGTCGATGGACAGAAGATTCACGTTCCAATGGTAGGGGAGCAGCAGGCGTCCATTGCGGAAGCCGGTGTTGATGGTGGGACTTCCGCATCATCAGGCGTCGGTGGCGCAACAGGCCTAGTAAACATTAATACGGCAAGCTCGGCAGAGCTGCAGACGCTCTCGGGAATCGGTCCCTCCATGGCACAGTCGATTATCGATGAGCGGACAAAGAACGGTGCTTTCGCCTCGGTTGACGATCTGATGCGTGTGTCGGGAATCGGCGAGAAGAAGCTTGCCAAAATCAAAGATTGCATCTGCGTATGAGTGCGACCGAGCGCGAGCATGTGATGCCTCCGCGGCCCCTGATTCCGTGGACGATGGCCTTGTGTGCCGGCATGTGCATGAGCTGCATCTTGGTGCTCAACATGGCCGCTGATGCGCTGCTTAGGGAGCGGGCGCCGGCGTTCGGGCCGCTATGGGCCATTCCCGTTGCGGCGGCGGTATTCGTTGTACTGGCTCAATCTTGTGCGCGGCTTGCCCCTTTGAAGCGGTGGCTGTATGCCGCGTCCGTCGGTCTCGTGGCGGGAGCGGTCGTCTCGGCGTGGTGGGCTGTGGGTGCGCTCAGCGCCTCGAGGGCGCTCGACGGTCGAGCGGCAAGCGGCCTCGAGTTTGTCGTGCAGGGTGATCCATCCATAAACGACGACGTGTATTCCTATACCTGCGAGGCACGCGCGGACGGTAAGAACTTGGCAACGGTTCGCCTATCGTGTGATCGTGAGCTCAAGGTCGGGGCGCACGTGTGTGTTATCGGTCGCGTTTCGCGTTTTGAGAACGATGCATATGGACGATCGCGCGTGCTCCGAGGCGAGGTGCGCAAGGTTAAAGCCGTTCGGATTTTATCGGTCGATGAGGGTTCTCCGGGGCCGCTGCTTCGGCTGCGAAATGGGCTGCTTGCATCCATCGCGCCTGCGACCGACCCGGCGCGTGCGCTCATAGCCGGTGTCGTCTGCGGTCGTTCGGCCGAGCTACGCGCCCAGCCGGCGGGCGACTGGTTTTCTGTGACGGGAACGGCACATCTTATCGCCGTCTCGGGCAGCCATTTGGCTATCGTGGGGTTTGTAATCGAGGGCGTATTGCAAAAGACTCGGTGCTCACGTGGTCTTCAGCGGGCGATATTGGCGATAACGCTTGTGGGCTACGCTGCATTTACGGGCGCGTCTCCCTCGGCCGTGCGCGCGTGCTGCATGGTGTTCGCGACGCTTGTCGTAAACGGCGCGGGGCGTCGCCGGCACGGCCTTTCGGCGCTCTTCGCAACCATGTCCATCTTTGTGCTACTGCGGCCGACGGTGCTGTTCGAGATGGGCTTTCAGCTTTCATGTGCCAGCGTCTTAGCCATTCTGTGCTTTTGCTCTTATGCGACCTACGCTTTGGGTGAGCTGGGCTTGCCATCGGGCGTTGCCGGCATGCTTTCCGTCACGCTGTGCTCGCAACTGGCGACACTTCCCATTACCGTTCCTGCCTTCGGTACGTTCTCGCTCATTGCTCCGTTGGCAAATGCGGTCATCGGTCCGGTGGTGAGCGTACTGCTCGCTGTGTCGATCGTTCTGGCTCCCTTTTCGCTTGTGGGACCGTTGCGGACTTGGGCGCTCGTTGTGCCCATGATTGCCGCCCGTTGCGCGCTGTTCTTCGAGCAACTGTTTGCCGCCATGCCGGGTGCATCCGTGAGCGTGCCGCCCGATAGCATGTGGATTTACCTAGTGCCGTGTTTGCTGGCGGTTCTGCTGGTCTGGTGGCCGCGTCCCCGTGCACGTCCTATGGCGGTGGGGCTTGCATGCCTGATGCTCTTGGCTGCGATTCCGTACGTCTATTGGGATCGATTCGCTCCGCCTTCGGTGACGGTGCTCGATGTGGGCCAGGCCGATGCGATTCTTATCCGCCAAGGCGGCGCAGTAGCTCTCGTCGACTGCGGGCTCGACGAGCGTGTGGTTGCGGCGTTGGTTTGCAATAACGTGCACCATATCGATGCCGTCTTTGTGACGCATTGGGATGAGGACCACTGGGGTGGTTTGCCTGCCGTGCTCGAACAGTTTTCGGTCGGAACGATTGCCGTGGCGGCGGATGCGCTGGAGGATGCTCCTGCCGAGGTATTGAACCGACCTGGCGTGGAGTATCGGCAGGTGCGCCGTGGGGATACGGTCGACATCGGCTCATTTTGCGCTCGTGTGATGTGGCCATTCGAGTCCGTGGATGGCGAGGGAAATGAGGACTCGCTTGTCCTGCTGCTCTCTTATGTTCAGGAAGGCAAGGGCCTGCGCATGCTCCTCACCGGTGATGCCGAGCTCGACCAAGAGCGGGAATTCGTGCAGGAGGTGGGGGACATCGATGTCCTTAAACTTGGGCATCACGGCTCCAAGGTTTCAGTCGATGGTGAGTTGCTGGACGTCCTGAAGCCCGAGCTTTCCCTCGCGAGCGCGGGCGAGGGGAATCGATACGGCCATCCGTCCGATGCCTGCATCGATGCCGTGAAGGAAGCGGGTGGTGTGTTCGCGTGTACCATCGAACACGGCGACATTACCGTCACGCCGACTGCGAATGGTTTTGCGATGCGATGCCAGCGACCGTGACGACGTCGTTGGCGTGCGGTGGGCCCCTGGGCTAGAATGGCACGGAACGAATGCGAAGGCCTGCGGGAGGGGAGCGCAATGTCCGAAACCGGTCTGCTGCCGGCATATCTGATCGTCGGTACCGACGGAGTCAAGCGCGATCACGCCGTCTCGCGTATGAAAGCGCGTCTGGAAAAGTCGGGCATGGTCGAGTTCAACCTCGACGAGCGCGACATGACCAAGGACCCCGATATCGAGTCTATTATCGGATCGCTTAACACCTTTCCCATGGGCAGCGAGTTTCGATTGGTAATCCTTGATGGCTGCTCAAAGCTCGCCAAAGCGGTTTCGGAGCCGCTCGTCGAGTATCTGGCGAGTCCCAGCCCCACAACGGTCTGCCTCATCATCGCCGACTCGCTTGCCAAGAACACGCGCCTGTATAAGGCGATCGCCAAGATCGACAAGAAGGCCGTGATCGATTGCTCCGGCACCAAGCGCTGGGAACTGCCGCGCCGCGTGCAGCAGATGGCGACGCAGCACGGCAAGTCGATCTCGATGGCGGCCGCCGAGGAACTCGTCTCGCGTTCGGGTGAAAACACTCGCATGCTTGATAACGACTTGGCTAGGCTTGCCCAGATGGTCGAGTCGCCTCAGATTGAACTTGCCGACGTTGAGCGCTGGATTGTACGTACGGCCGAGGTTCAACCCTGGGATTTTCTCAATGCGGTCTCGGCTCGCGATATGCGGCGTTCGCTCGAGCTCTTTAAGCTCCTGCCCTCCAAGAGCTACGTGTGGACTTACACATTGCTGTGCGGTCGCATTCGCGAGCTGATCGTCGCCAAGGCGCTCGATGCGCGTGGACAGGGTCGTGAGCTGGCCGCAACGCTCAAGCTCCAGTCCTGGCAGGTCAAGAATCACCTGACTTGGGCGCGTCGCTTTTCGATGACCGAGCTCGTCGCAGCGCTCGAGGGTGCGGTCGATGTGGAGCTCGCGCTCAAGGGCTCTGCCGATTCTGAGACCGCGCTTTTGCTCTGGATTACGAACATCTTGAGAAAATCGTGATGATACCTGCCTATTTGACAAATTCGTTCTATCCCTTTGAGAGGGAGCGTGCTATAGTAGGCGCTTGCATGACCTCACCGTGTCTCAGGGGTGTCATACATTTTTTGCAAGGAACTCGAAAGGAACTCCAGAAGTGGCAAACATCAAGTCTCAGAAGAAGCGTATCCGCACCAATGAGGCAGCTCGCATGCGTAACAAGGCTGTCAAGTCCGAGCTCAAGACGCTGACCAAGCACGTCCAGTCCGCCGTCGCCGAGGGCGACGCCGAGAAGGCCCAGGCTGCCCTCAAGACCGTCACGAAGCGTCTCGACATGGCTGCTGCCAAGCATGTTATCCACAAGAACCAGGCTTCCAACCGCAAGTCCGGTCTTGCCAAGCTCGTGAACAGCATCAACGCCTAAGTTGTAAATTTCACACCACACAGATTACGCGCATAAATGGAGCCTGTTTTATGGAACAGGCTCCATTTTTTGTACCGCTCGGGTAAGATAGTCCGCATGAATACTTCAATTGACATTTCCCACATCCGCAACTTCTCAATCGTTGCGCACATCGACCATGGCAAGTCTACGATCAGTGACCGTATCCTCGAGCTCACCCATACCGTTGACGAACGCGACATGGAGTCGCAGCTGCTCGACACCATGGATATCGAGCGCGAGCGCGGCATCACGATCAAGTCCAATGCCGTCCGCGTTTCCTATGACGCCGACGATGGTGAGACGTATCAGTTCAATCTGATCGATACGCCGGGCCACGTGGACTTTACCTATGAGGTCTCGCGCTCGCTGGCCGCCTGCGAAGGCGCGGTGCTCGTCGTCGACGCCACGCAGGGCGTCGAGGCGCAGACCGTCTCCAACGCGACGCTCGCCATGAACGCCAATCTGGACATTGTGCCGGCCATCAACAAGATCGACCTTCCCTCGGCCCATCCCGACGAGGTTAAGACCGAGATCGAGGATGACCTGGCGATCCCTGCCGATGATGCCGTGTGCGTCTCGGGCAAGACCGGCGAGGGCATTCACGATTTGCTGGAGTCCATTGTCTTTTTGATCTCTCCGCCCAAGGGCGATGCGAACGCGCCGCTCAAGGCACTTATCTTGGATTCTTACTTCGATGAGTACCGCGGCGTCGTTGCTACGGTGCGCGTCTTTGACGGCTCCATCAAAAAGGGCGATACCCTGCTTATGATGCAGGCCAAGGGCGATTTTTTGGTCGATGGCGTGGGTGTCAAGCGTCCCGCCGAGACGCCGGTCGACGCGCTGACCGTTGGCGAGGTGGGCTACGTGGTCACGGGCCTGAAGGACCCCGAGGCCGTGCGCGTGGGCGATACCCTCACGTGGGCCTCGAACCCCTGCCCCGAGCCTCTGCCGGGCTACCGCGAGGCCAAGCCCATGGTCTATACGGGCCTGTTCCCGATCGACAACAAGGACTACGAGAACCTGCGTGACGCGCTCGATAAACTGCACGTCAACGATCCGTCGTTGGTGTGGGAGCCCGAGACCTCGGTGGCGCTCGGCTTTGGCTTCCGCGTGGGCTTCCTGGGCCTGCTGCACATGGAAGTCGTCAAGGAACGCCTGGAGCGCGAGTTCAACCTGGACCTCATTGCCACGAGTCCCTCGGTTGACTATCACGTCTACAAGACCGACGGCGAGATGATCGATGTCCGCAGTCCGCAGGACCTTCCCGAGGCCACACGCATCGATCGTATTGAGGAACCCTACCTCAAGGCAAAGATCATCTGCCCGCCTGAGTACACGGGTGCCGTCATGCAGCTCGCCATCGAGCACCGCGGCGTCACGACCGACATGATCCACCTGACGAGCAAATCGGTCGAGATGCGCTTCGATATGCCGCTCGCCGAGCTCATCTTGGACTTCTTCGATCAGCTCAAGAGCCGCACCAAGGGTTACGCCTCGCTCGACTATGAGTTCAACGAATATCGCCCCTCCGAGCTCGTCAAGCTCGACATCCTGCTTTCGGGCGACGAGGTGGACGCGCTTTCGTTTATCGTCCATAAGGACAAGGCATATGGCCTGGCCCGTGGCCTGTGCGACAAGCTCAAGGAGATCATCCCGCGTCAGCTGTTCGAGGTGCCCATCCAGGGTGCTATCGGCAACAAGATCATCGCCCGTTCCACCGTCAAGGCGCGTCGCAAGGACGTTCTTGCCAAGTGCTACGGCGGCGATATCTCGCGTAAGCGCAAGCTGCTCGAGAAGCAGAAAGAGGGCAAGAAGCGTATGAAGGCCATCGGATCGGTCGAGGTCCCGCAGGAGGCCTTTATGGCGATCCTCAAGGTGGACGAGTAGGTCTATGGCTCTTTCCGAATATATTCTGCGGCTGCTGGGCGCCTATGCCGAGCAGCCGTTCCTTATGGCTCCCATGGCGGGCGTTACCGACCCCGCCTATCGCATCATGTGTCGCCGCCGCGGCGCCAACCTTGCCTACAGCGAGATGGTGAGCGTGGCAGGCCTTGCCTATGCCAGCAACAAAACGTGGCGCCTGGTGCTGCCGGCTGACGAGGAACAGCAGATTTGCGTGCAGCTCTTTGGCTCCAAGCCCGATCAGTTTGCGAGCGCCGTCGCCGCCGTCGAGGAGCGCGTTGGCGATCGCCTGTCGCTCATCGATATTAATATGGCATGTCCCGCCCGCAAGGTCGTTACCAAGGGCGAGGGCTCGGCGCTCATGCGCACGCCCGACCTGGCCGAGAAGATCGTCGAGGCCACGGTGGGCGCGGCGCACGTGCCCGTGACCGTCAAGATTCGCAAGGGCTTTTATGCCGAGGACCGCAATGCCGCGACATTTGCCCAGATGCTTGAGGGCGCAGGGGCTGCCGCAGTCGCCGTGCATGGTCGTTGCGCCACGCAGCTCTACACGGGCCAGGCCGATTGGTCGGTCGTCGATGAGGTTGCCGACGCTGTCGAGATTCCCGTGATTGGTTCGGGCGATGTGTTCTCGGCCGAGGACGCTGCTGAGCATCTGCACGGCTCGGGTGCCAGCGCGGTGTTTATCGCGCGCGGCATCTACGGCAATCCGTGGGTGTTCGGCGATGCCCGAGCCCTTGCACTCGATGGCACGCCGGTTCCTTCTCGCTCCTCGGTCGATCGCCTGGAGGCTCTGCGCGAGCACCTGACGTTGACGCACGAGCTTCTGCCGCTCATGTCGCGTGCTCGCACGTACGCAAGCTGGTACTTAAAGGGCATGCCCCATGCCGCCGCCTGGCGCGCTCAGGTGGTGCGTTGCTCTACGTACGAGGAGTTCATGTCGCTGGTCGATGATATCGAGCGCGATGTGGTGGCCTGCGAGGCCGCGCTTGCCGCCGGTGAGTCGGTGCCCGATCATCCGCTGGAGGCTTAAGGGTGGCCGTTACCGCGCTGTACGTGCACGTGCCGTTCTGTGCCCAAAAGTGCCGCTACTGCGACTTCGACTCGCGCAGCTTTGCTTCGTGTGATTTGGATGCCGCGCTCGATTCCTATTTTGAGCAGTTGTTCGCGCGTCTCGATGCTTTTGGCAAGGCTGGGGCCCTCGACCAGATCCGCACCGTCTATGTTGGCGGCGGCACGCCGTCGCTGGCGGGGGAGCGCCTGGTGGAGCTGGCGCGGCGTATTCGTGCGTGGTGCGCCCCCGTTGAGTTTACCTGCGAGGCCAATCCCGAGTCGCTGACCGCCGAGCTTGCTACTGCGCTTGCCAAGGTTGGTGTCACACGCGTTTCTCTGGGCGTGCAAACGCTCGATAACACCGAACTTACCGCCATCGGCCGCATTCACGATGCCGATCGGGCGCTCGCCGCCATCGCGACGGTCAAGGACGCTGGGCTTGACGTGTCGTGCGACCTTATGTGCGGACTTCCCGGGCAGACCGCAGCGAGTTGGAAGCGTACGCTCGAGGGCGTGCTGGCGGCGGTTCCGCATCATGTGTCGGTTTACCCGCTCACGCTCGAGGTGGGGACGCCCCTCTATCGCATGGCGTGCCGTGACGAGTCGCTCGAGCCCGACGAGGATTTTCAGGCCGCCTGCATGGACGTGGCGCGCGAGCTCCTGGGTGCCGCCGGCTATCACCCGTATGAGGTGGCGAGCTACGCGCTCGACGGCCATGAATGCGCCCATAACATTGCCTACTGGACCGGACGGGGCTACCTGGGCCTGGGCCGTTCTGCCGCCGGTATGCTTGATACTGGGGATTTCGACCGTCTTGCAGGTTTGTTCCCCGGCGTGTCTGCTCGAGGCGACGCGTACCGTGTGCGTTTGGTTCAGCGCGACGATGACGCGACGTCGTTTGAGGCCGAATACCTGTCGCAGCGAGAGGCTGCGGCCGAAGACCTGATGCTCGCTTGTCGCATGACGCGCGGTATTGCGTCCGACCTGTTGGTTCGCGCGGCTCGTGTCATCCCGGCCGATGAGCTGACAGCCGCTTGTGATCGCGCACTCGAATTGGGTCTTGCCACTTGGGTGCCCGAGACGCTCGGGGTCCATGAGGGACCCTTTACTTCGGCAGATGTCGTCGCGGGCCATGTTCGAGCTCGTTTAGCACCGACACACTTGGGCTGGCTCGATGGAAATGTTCTGTTCGAGCTGTTTTGGGATCTAGCTTAGGCCGCTCGGGTAGAATTACCGGAATATATACGCTGCTGTGAGCAGGAGGTTGCCGCGCATGGCGACGATGAACGAAAAAGATTACTACGAGATTCTAGGTGTCTCCAAGGACGCCACCTCGCGTGATATTCAAAAGGCCTTCCAGCAAAAGGCCCGTAAGCTCCATCCGGACGTCAACAAAGAGCCGGATGCCGAGGAAAAGTTTAAAGAGGTTTCCGAGGCCTACGCCGTGCTTTCGGATGAGCAAAAACGTGCGCGCTACGATGCCATGCGTTCTGGCAATCCCTTTGCCGGTGCCCCTACGGCTTCGCCCTATGGTGGCGGCTATGCCGGCAACACGGGCTATGGCAATCCCTTTGAGGGCGGCTTTCCTTTTGGCGGTGCCTGGGGCCAGCAGCGTCGCGGCCAGGCTGCCTACAATCCCGAGAACGGCGCCAACGTGGTCGTCGATATCAAACTGGACGCCAAGGAGGCCAAGGACGGTGCCCGCAAGACCGTCCGCTATACGCGCTTCGATACCTGTGGTCACTGCGGCGGCTCGGGTTCTGTCTCCTCCGAGCATGCCCATACCTGCCCGAGCTGCGGTGGCCGCGGGCACATCGACGTCGACTTGTCCTTCCTGTTTGGTGCGGGCACGTTCCAGTCGGTCTGCCCCGAGTGCGGCGGTTCCGGTAAGGTCGTGGCCGACCCCTGCCCCGATTGCGGTGGCAGCGGTCGTACTCGCGTAACCTCCGAGCAGACGATTGAGTTTCCTGCCGGCACGCACGATGGCGACGAGGTCCGCATTAGCGGCATGGGTCACGCCGGCACTAACGGTGCCGCTGGCGGTGATCTAGTCGGCCGTGCCCATGTCGAGTCCGAGCGCTTGGAAGGCAAAGCTCGTACCGGTTTTTACCTGATGGGCATCGTGGCGCCGTTTTTGGTACTCTCGGCCATCTCGGGCGTGTTCTCGGCCTTTGCCGTGATGTGCTTTATTCCGTTTACCATGGGCCTGTTCATGGTGCTTTCGGACGGCGTGCTTCATCGCAGCCTGCTGTGGTGGAAGCGCGGTGCGATGCAGTTTGCCAACGGTTTTGCCAATGGCTTCATGTTCGCGCTCGTGTCGGTTTGGTTCGCGAGCTGCTCGCAACGGGCCATGCTTTCGCCTTACGGAATGCAATAACATCAAACCCTCTGTTTGCGGTCGGCCCAGCTTGGGTATAGGACGCACTGTGACAATAATGAAAGTCGGAAGGATTCGGTCGTGTCGGAAAATAGGGATTACTACGAGGTACTTGGCGTCGACAAGGATGCCGACGCGCGGACGATTAAGCGCGCGTTTCTAAAGAAGGCCCGTACCGTACACCCGGACGTTTCGGACGACCCCGAGGCCGAGGCCAAGTTCAAGGAGCTCAACGAGGCCTATTCCGTTCTTTCCGATGAGCAGAAGCGTGCTAACTACGACCGTTACGGCACTGCCGACGGCCCTGGTGGTTCGGGCTACGTCGATATCAACGATATCTTTGGTGGTATGGGCATGGACGACTTGTTCTCGTCGTTTTTTGGCGGCGGTGCCGGCGGTGGCGCCCGCAGCCGTCGCGAGCGTCGTCGCGGTCGTGACATGGCCATCTCGCTTTCGGTGACGCTCGAGGAGGCGGCGCTCGGCTGCAAAAAGACAATCAGCTATGACCGCCTTGCTCCTTGCGAGGACTGCAATGGCACCGGTAGGGCAGAGGGCGCACAGGAAAAGCAGTGCGGCCGCTGCCACGGCACGGGCTATGTCACGACGGTTCAGCGATCGTTTTTGGGCCAGGTTCAGTCTTCCTCGCCTTGCCCCGACTGCCATGGCGAGGGCACGGTTATCGACCATCCCTGCGAGACCTGCGATGGTCAGGGCCGCACGCCTTCGCATGAAAAGATTGACATCGATATTCCCGCCGGCGTTTCGACCGGTCGACAGCTGCGTGTGAGCGGCTTTGGCGAGGCCGGTCTTCGCGGCGAGCCTTCGGGCGACTTGATTGTCAACGTGCGCGTTGCCGACCATGAGCGCTTTAAGCGCAACGGTGACGACCTGTACCTGGTGAGCGATATCTCGATTGCGCAGGCTGCGCTCGGCTGCGAGATCGAGGTCGAGGGCATTATGCCCGACGAGGTCGTTAAGGTGTGCGTCCCCGCCGGCGCCCAGTACGGCGACACCGTGAGCGTCAATAATTACGGCATGCCGCGCATTGGCGGTGGCGGTTCGCGTGGCCGCTTGATCGTGCAACTGCGCGTGGTCGTTCCCACCAATCTTTCCAATAAGCAGCGCGAGCTGCTCCGTGCTTTTGCCGATGAGATGGGCGATGACGTCGCTTCCGGTAAGAAGTCGGTGACCGACCGTATCAAGAGTGCCCTCGACGATATCCTCGATTAAGGAGCCCGCGTGCTCGCACCCCATATTTCCGTCGTCAACCTCGGCTGCCGTGTCAACCGGGTTGAGTCTGACCGTATCACTGCCGATCTTATGCGCCTGGGTTTTGCTATGGTGGAGCCCCAGGATGCCGACCTGATCGTCATTAACACCTGTGCCGTTACGGGCGAGGCCGAGGCCAAGACCCGTAAGGCCGTTCGTCATGCGCTGGCCTATCCGGGCGAGCCTTACGTGGTCGTAACCGGCTGCGTCGTCAACCTGCATCCCGAGGAGCTGCTGGAGCTCTCCGATCGCGTGATCGCCGAGCCGTCCAAGATTGACGTCGCCGAGCGCGTCTGCGAGGTGCTGGGTGTTGAATCCGATAGCGTGCCCGCCTGTAGCGATGGCGACGTGGTCGATGCGCTCGGTCGCTCTCGCCTGGGCGTGAAGATTCAGGACGGCTGCAACCATCGCTGCACCTATTGCATTGTGTGGAAGGCACGCGGCCCCGAGCGCTCCGTGCCCGTCGAGTCCGTGCTCGAGCAAGTTCGCGAGGCCCAGGAGGCCGGCGTGCCCGAGGTGGTGCTGACCGGTGTGAACCTGGGTGCCTACGATGGCAAGAGCGCGACCGACGAGCATGTCGAAATCGATGAGCTGCTCGAGGCCATCATGGAGCGCACGTCTATTCCGCATGTGCGCATTTCCTCGGTCGAGCCCATGGATATCTCTGAGCGCCTGCTTAAGGTTATGGCGCGCTATCCGCAGCGTATCGCCCCGTTTTTGCACCTGCCCGTGCAGTCCGGCTGCACGGCGACCTTGCATCGCATGGGCCGTCCCTATAGCGCCGAGGCGTTTGAGGATACGGTGCGCATGATTCGCGCCAACTTGCCTCAGGCGTCCCTTTCGTGCGACGTCATCGTCGGTTTTCCCGGTGAGACGGATGAGGAGTTCGAGGAGTCGCTGGCGCTATGCCGTCGCGTGGGCTTTTCGCGCATGCATGTGTTCCGCTACAGTAAGCGTCCCGGCACACTTGCCGCCGATATGCCCGACCAGGTACCGCCAGAGGTTATGGCTGAGCGCAGCCGCCGTATGCGGGCCGCGGCGCAGGAACTCGCCATCGCCGATGTTCGTCGTCGCGTGGGAACCGTTGAGCGCGCCGTGCTCGAGTATGGTGACAACCTGACGCTCGGCTCGTTCCATCATGCCCGTCTTGACGATACCTGTGGACTTACAGCCCCGTGCCTGCTCGATGTTGCTATCATCGAAGTCGATGATTCCGGCTTGGTCCATGCGCGCAGGGAGGTTCATGGAAGCCTCGAAGATTAGACTTACCGTTCCCGAGGGGATTGATCCCTCGCGCGTTTTGGGCGCCGGCGACGGCGTCCTTCGTGCGCTCGAGAGCTTGGTTCGCGCCCACGTGGTCGCCCGTGGCGACAGTATCGCCGTGAGCGGTGACCCGGATGAGGTCGAGCTCGTGGTGCGCTTTTTTGAGCATGCTTTTCGCGAGGCGGCTGCCGGACGCACGCTGTCTGCCGACGATGTCTCGCGTTGCTTGGCTGTCCTGCGCGATGGAGAGCATGATGCCTCGTCGCTGCGCGATGACGTGCTGCTGTCGTATCGCGGCCGCGTTATTCGTCCCAAGACGCTCGGCCAAAAACGCTATGTTGACGCCATCCGCTCGCATACCATCACGTTTGGCCTGGGTCCCGCCGGTACCGGTAAGACCTATCTGGCCATGGCGCTCGCCGTTGCCGCGCTCAAGCGTCACGAGGTGGGTCGCCTAATCTTGACGCGCCCGGTTGTCGAGGCGGGGGAGAACCTGGGCTTTTTGCCCGGTACCCTCGAGGAAAAGATCGATCCGTACATGCGCCCGCTCTACGACGCCCTTTTTGACATGATGGATCGCGAGCGCACCGATGAGCTTATGGAACGTGGCGTGATCGAGATCGCCCCGCTCGCCTACATGCGCGGCCGTACGCTGAGCGATGCGTTCGTGGTGCTCGATGAGGCACAAAACACGACACCCGAGCAGATGAAGATGTTCCTGACGCGCCTGGGCTTCAACTCCAAGTTCGTGATTACCGGCGACTTGAGTCAGCGCGACCTGGTGGGTCGTCGTGGCGGCTTGGCGGATGTCGAGAAGATTTTGGGCCGTGTCGACGATGTGGCATTTTCTCACCTCGAGCGTGCCGACGTGGTGCGTCATGCCCTGGTGGGTCGTATCGTCGAGGCATATGATGCTTATGATGACGTGCGTGAGCAGCGTTCGCGCGACCGAAAGGAGTCCCGTTGAGTGTATTGATCAGCAACGATGCCGAGCTCGATACGCTGCTCGACGCGCAAGAGGTGGAGCACATCTGCGAGGTCGTGCTTGCCGCCGAGGGCGTTGAGCGTGAAGTTGAGATTTCCCTTTCGTATGTCGACGAGGACGAGATGCACGAGCTCAACCACGAGTGGCGCGGTATCGACCGCACCACCGATGTGCTCTCGTTTGAGTGCGATTCGGCCTTTGACGATGACATTCCCGCCGATGAGACGCTCGAGCTCGGCGATATTATCTTGGCCCCGCAGGTTATTGCCCGTCAGGCCCCCGGTTTTGGCAATAGTCCCGCTGATGAGTGCCGTCTGATGCTCGTACACGGAATGCTGCACCTGCTGGGCTATGACCACATCGAGGACGACGAGGCCGAGGTCATGGAGGCCCGCGAGGACGCCATCCTGCGCGATCTGGCGCTCGAGCGCGGCGAGGACCCCAAGCTAGTCCACGTCGGCCCCATCACCAACCATGCCCACGACTAGGAGCCGTCTATGATTCCCGGATCGAACAAGGACCATCCGTCCTTTTTAAAGTCGTTTTCTTACGCCATGGAGGGCTTCGTCACCGCCGTCAAGACCGAGCGCAACATTAAGGTCATGCTCGTGGCGGGCGTGTGCACCGTCATTGCCGGCTGCATCGTGGGGCTCGACATTGCCGAGTGGGCCACGATTATCATCTGTTGTGGCCTGGTGATTCACGGCGAGCTGTGCAACACCGCTATGGAGGCTATCGTCGACCTAGCGACCCAGGAGCTCCATCCGCTGGCCAAGCGTGCGAAGGACATCGCCGCCGCCTCTGTATACGTTCTTTCCATCACCGCCGCGATTGTGGGCGTGCTGGTATTTGCCCACGCGCTCGGCTTTATTTAGAAAGGGATTCCCATGTCCGACAATATGCAGTCTACCGATGAGATTTTGGACGACGAGTCCCCGGATGCTAAGGCGACCGAGGCCTATGAGGAAGTCGAGGAGTTCGACCCGTTTGAGGGCATGAGCGACGAGGAGCTCGACGCCCTGTGCGATGAGGACGACAGCCTCGCGGGCTTTGGCGACGTTGAGCCCGGTTTCCGCAGTGGCTTCGTGGCCTTGGTCGGCCGCCCCAACGCCGGTAAGTCAACGCTGCTCAACGCCTGCTATGGCAAAAAGGTCGCCATCACCTCGCCGGTGGCCCAGACGACCCGCCGCCGCATGCGCGCCGTCGTCAACCGCCCCGGCTACCAGCTGGTCTTTGTCGATACCCCGGGTATCCACAAGCCCAAGGACGGTCTAGGGTCCGAGCTGAACAAGAGCGCGCTGTTCGAGCTGAACGATGTCGATGTTGTCGCGTTTTTGATTGATGCCACCAAACCGATCGGCAGGGGAGACGCCTGGGTTGCCGAGCGTGTCAAGAATGCCCGTTCCAAGAAGGTCCTGGTGCTCACCAAGGCCGATGAAGCCGACCCCGCACAGGTCATGGAGCAGCTTAAGGCCGCCCACGAGCTTATGGAATATGACGACGAGATCGTGACGTCGTCGGTCAAGAACTTTAACGTCGATGCCTTCATCGAGACCGTTGCGCACTTTTTGCCCGAGGGTCCGCGTTGGTTCCCCGAGGACATGGGTACCGACGCTTCCGACGAGACGCTCGTTGCCGAGTTTGTGCGCGAAAAGGTCTTGCGCCGCACCCGTGATGAGATTCCGCACTCCGTTGGCGTTATTTGCGATGCGCTCGAGCAGACCAAGAAGGTGCTGCGTGTGCACGCCACCATTTATGTCGAGCGTGAGGGCCAAAAGGGCATCATCATCGGCAAGGGCGGCGAGATGATCAAGCATATCGGTATCGACGCCCGTCGCGATCTTGAGCGCATCTTTGGCACGCAGGTCTTTTTGGAGTTGGACGTGAAGGTCAAGGCCGGTTGGCGCGACGACGAGGCTCAGATTCGCCGTTTTGGCTACAACGCCGAGGACTAAGGACGCGCAGCGCGCATGGCAGGCTCCCGGACATATCGCACGAAGGTGCTCGTGCTCGACAAGACCAAGCTCAAAGAGACCGATCTGATTCTGACGATGCTTGACGAGCGGGGTCGCCAGGTTCGTGCCGTGGCAAAGGGGGCCCGCAAACCCGGTGGGCGCTTGGCGGCGCGCTGCGAATTATTCTGTACCGTCGATATGCTGCTCGCACATGGACGCTCGCTCGACGTTGTTTCTCAGGCCGAGCTTTTGGAAGCGCCACTCGGTGCCGCTCCTGACTACGAGACGATCTGTGCCGCCAGCGCGATTGCCGAGGTTGCGCGCGTGTGCTCGTTCGAGGATGCCGAGGATCCATTTACCTTTGCCATCACGCAGCGGGCGCTTGCCCTGGTGGGCAGCGGGCTCGACGCGGCACATATGGACCTGCTCGTGGCGGCCTTTGTTTTTAAACTTCTGTCGCACGTGGGCTATCGACCCGATTTTTCGGCCTGCGTGCTGTGCGGAGACCCCATGCTGTCGTACTTTTCGCCCCAGGCGGGCGGGCTCATGTGCGGTTCGTGCGCGTCGAGCGTTCCGGGTGCCGAGCTGGTTTCGACCGGTGAGGTCGAGTGGCTGCGCGCTCTGATGTCCATGACATTCGATGCCCTTATGGACGAGCTGATCGATCCGCATACGGCTGCGTTTTTGCTGGGGCTTTCGCATGTTTGGGCCGCCACGCACACCGATCAGCGGCTCCGTGCGATGGAATTCATGTTGGGTCGGTGATGATGCGCAGGCGCGCGTCGCTTGTGGTAACATACCGACCTGTTGGTACCTCGACCTTGGATGTTCGCTCCACCGGCGGCTTCCCAGTCCGAGGCGAATGGAGTCGCCCACAGGCGACGCGAAACGAAAGGTGAAACAATGACTGTTTCCAAAGAGCGCAAGGCGGAGCTGACCGCCCAGTTCGGTAACTCCCCGGTCGATACCGGTAACCCCAAGGTTCAGGTCGCCATCCTGTCCGAGCGCATCAAGGAGCTGACCGAGCACATGAAGTCCCACCAGAAGGACTTCCACACCCGTCGTGGCCTGCTTATGCTCGTTGGCCGTCGTCGTCGTCTTCTCTCCTACATCAAGAAGAACGACATCGTCGAGTACCGTGAGCTCATCAAGGCTCTGGGCATCCGCGACAACATCCAGTAAGGATTTGTACATGCTAAGAGCGTCCTGCGCAGCGGGGCGCTCTTTTTGTGTAAGGGCGTGAACAATCACGCTCTGAAGCGTGGCGGGGGCAGGGGGCCCGCGCCACATGAGAAGCCCGCAGGCAAGGGGCCTGTGGGGTAAAGGAGAACAATGACACTCGTATCCAAGACCTTTGAGCTGTACGGCAAGACCTACACCTTTGAGTCCGGCGAGCTTGCCAAGCAGGCCACCGGCGCTTGTCTGGTCAAGCAGGGCGACACCACGATGCTCGACACCGTGGTCGTCTCCAAGGAGCGCAAGAATTACGACTTCTTCCCGCTGACCGTCGACTTCAACGAGAAGATGTACGCCGCCGGCCGTATCCCGGGTGGCTACCTTAAGCGCGAGGGCCGTCCCAGCGAGAAGGCCACGCTCACGGCTCGTATGATCGACCGTCCGATCCGCCCGAGCTTCCCGGACGGCTTCCGCAACGAGGTACATATCGTCGCTACCTCGCTCGTCGCCGACCAGGTCAACCCCTTTGACGTCATCAACGTCATGGGTGCTTCGCTGGCCATGACGCTCGGCGGCGTGCCCTTCGAGGGCCCGCTTGCCTGTGTGCGCATCGGCCGCAACGTGGAGACCGGCGAGTTTATCGTCAATCCCACCTATGAGGAGCGCGAGAACTCCGACCTGGACCTGGAGCTGGGCGGCTCTGCCGACTTCATCTCGATGGTCGAGGCCGGCGCCGAGGAGATCTCCGAGGACGACATGCTTGCCGCCATGAAGTTTGGCCAGGAGGCCCTTGCCGCCTTCTGCCAAGCTCAAGACGAGTTCGTTGCCGAGTGGGAGCAGGTCAACGGCGCCATCGTCAAGAAGGAGTACCCGCTCGACCAGCCCGTCGAGGAGGTCCAGGAGCGCATCTTCGCCCACTACGACGAGATGGCCGCCGCCCTTCGCGACGCCGACAAGCACTCCCGTATCGGTAAGGTCGAGGCTCTGAAGGAGTCCATCCGCGCCGAGTTCACCGAGGAGGAGCAGGCCGCTTGGGAGCGCGAGATCCCCGTGGCGCTCAAGAAGCTCGAGAAGAAGGCCATGCGCACCATGGTCGTCGAGACCGGCGAGCGCGTCGACGGCCGTGCCGCCGATGAGATTCGCCCCATCATGGTGAAGGACAACTACCTGCCGCTCGTTCACGGCTCCGGCCTGTTCCAGCGTGGCCAGACCCAGGTGCTTTCCGTCCTGTCGCTCGGCATGCTCAACGAGGGTCAGCGTCTGGATACCATCGAGCCCACCGAGGGCAAGCGCTACATGCACCACTACAACTTCCCGCCTTTCTGCACCGGCGAGACCGGTCGCATGGGCAGCCCCAAGCGCCGCGAGATCGGTCACGGAAACCTGGCCGAGCGCGCTTTGCTTCCGGTGCTCCCCGACGAGAACGAGTTCCCCTATGCCATCCGCGTCGTCTCCGAGGTCATGGAGTCCAACGGCTCCTCTTCGATGGCTTCGACCTGCGGCTCCACGCTCGCCCTTATGGACGGCGGCGTGCCCATTAAGCGCCCGGTCTCCGGTATCGCCATGGGCCTGATCCAGGAGGAGGGCAAGACCGTGGTCCTGTCCGACATCCAGGGTCTCGAGGACTTCCTTGGCGACATGGACTTTAAGGTCACCGGCACCACCGAGGGCATTACCGCTCTGCAGATGGACAACAAGGCCACCGGCCTTACCTTCGACATCCTGGCCCGCGCCCTGCAGCAGGCCAAGGAGGGTCGCGCCTTCATCCTGCAGAAGATGCTCGATGTGATCCCCGAGCCGCGCCACACCACGCGCAGCACCGCCCCGCGCATTGTCTCCATCCAGGTTCCGACCGACAAGATCCGCGACGTCATCGGTTCCGGCGGTAAGGTCATCCGCGGCATTCAGGACGAGACCGGCGCTTCGGTCGACATCCAGGAGGACGGCACCGTCTTTGTCGGCGGCACCGGCGAGTCCGTCGACCAGGCCGTCGAGCGTATCAAGCTCATCATCAAGGTTCCCGAGCCGGGCGAGGAGTACACCGGTCGCGTTGTCTCCATCCAGCCCTTCGGCGCCTTCGTCAACCTGCTGCCCGGCAAGGACGGCCTGCTGCACATCTCCCGCGTCGCCAAGGGCCGCGTGGAGAAGGTCGAGGATGTCCTTAACGTGGGCGACGAGGTCAAGGTCGTCGTCATTGAGGTCGACGATCGCGGCAAGATCTCGCTCGATCGTCTTGACAAGCCCGAGGCCCCGGCTCGCGCCGAGGGTACCTCCGAGGGCGACGGCGAGCACTTCCAGCGCCGTGAGCGTCCGCGTCGCGAGCGCTCCGAGCGCAGCGACCGTCCGCGCCGTCCCGGCGACAACGGAGGCCGCAAGCCCCGCCGCCACCACGACGCCGAGTAACAGCCGCACATAAGCAGCTCAACAAGGGCGACTCCGGACAGGGGTCGCCCTTTTGCTTGCGCCCGGGAGGGCCGCATATGAAGTTTCCTGCTCTACAGTACTGCGCAAGACGGAAAGCACATTAAGTGCTTTCCTTCGCGTGCGGAACTCGCGATAAACTTCATATGCGGCCCTCCCGGGCGCAAGCAAAAGGACTGGTTAGTGCCGCTCGCTATTTAGTTAGACAGTCTATTCAGTAGTCAGATTTCAGATCTGTAGATAGCCGCAGCAGCATCTTCCCAGATAAAACCGACCAAAATAAACCTG
>NZ_QSAS01000003.1:207804-261049 GCF_003465485.1 Collinsella sp. AF11-11
AGGACTGTAGAGCAGGAAACTTCATCAGTGCCCGCCCCACGGGAAACCGGCGGGATAGACCGGTTCAGATGGGGCTTTAATGCATGGGTGGTCTGTATTGGTTCAAATGGGTATCATACTGTGGTTACTGCATCGACTCTGTGATGCATGTTTGTACGTTCCCGGCGGTCGGTTTGCCAGAAGCGCCCCGTCGGTTGTTCCAGACACGTTTCGAAGAAAGGAAACAACACTCACCTATGGCAGCTAAAAAATCATCTCCCTTGAAGATCATTCCGCTTGGCGGCCTTGACGGCATCGGCAAGAACATGACGGTCTTCGAGTGCGGCGACGACATGGTGCTCGTCGACGCCGGCCTTATGTTCCCGGATGACTCCCAGCCTGGTATCGACCTGGTGCTTCCCGACTACACCTATGTTCTGGAGAACGAGGAGAAGCTCCGCGGTATCATCGTCACCCACGGCCACGAGGACCACACCGGTTCGCTTCCGTACCTGCTGCAGGACCTCAACAACAAGGTGCCCATCTTCTCGAGCAAGCTGACGCTCGGCTTTATCGAGGGCAAGCTCTCCGAGTTCCGCATCCGCGCGCCTAAGTTCCGCGAGGTCAAGGGCGGCAGCCATGTCAACCTCGGCGGCATCTCGCTCGACTTCTTCTCGATGACGCACTCCATCCCCGGCGCTCTGGGCGTGTTCATCCGCACCAATCAGGGCACCGTTATGCACACCGGCGACTTTAAGCTCGACCAGACGCCCATCGATGGCGTCACGCCCGACTATGCCGCTATCAGCCGCTTTGCCAAGCAGGGCATCGACCTGCTGCTTTCCGACTCCACCAATGCCACGGTTCCCGGCTTTACCAAGTCCGAGGCCGAGGTTGGTCCCAACCTGCTGCACGCCATCAAGAACGCCCCGGGTCGCGTGTTCGTCGCATCGTTCTCGAGCCACATCCATCGTTTGCAGCAGATCTGCGATGCCGCCCGCAAGTGCGGCCGTAAGGTCGTTGTGACCGGTCGCTCCATGCTCACGAACACCCGCGTGGCGCGCGAGCTCGGTTATCTCAACATCGATGATGCCGATATCATCGATGCCTTCGATATCGATAACCTGCCTGACGACAAGATCGTCGTCATGTGCACTGGTTCGCAGGGCGAGCCGCTGTCGGCCCTGTCCCGCATGGCCAATGGCGAGCACAAGACGCTCTCCATCCACGAGGGCGATACCGTTATCCTCTCGGCAACTCCCGTTCCTGGCAACGAGAAGGCCGTCCAGCAGGTCGTCAACAGCCTGGCCAAGCTCGGCTGCGACGTGTGGGATAAGAACCGCGCTCTCGTCCACGTCTCGGGTCACGGTAGCCAGGAGGAGCTCAAGCTCCTGATGGCCATGGCCAAGCCCACGTATTTTATGCCGGTTCACGGTGAGGCCGTGCATCTGCGCGCCCATGCCCAGCTGGCCCGCAAGATGGGCATCAAGGACGATCATATCTTTATCCTCGATAACGGCGACACGCTCGAGATGCGCGGTGGTATCGTCAAGCGCGGTACGCCCGTCGAGTCCGGTGTCGTTTACGTCGACGGCCTGCGTATCGGCGATACCGACCCCATCGTCCTGCGCGATCGCCAGAAGCTCGCCAACGACGGTATGGTCACGGCCGTTGCCATCGTCTCCCTCAAACATAAGAAGATCGAGGCCATCGAGTTCTCGGGCCGCGGCGTCTCGTTTGCCATCGACGACCAGTTCTCCGAGGATGCCTCCGCGTCCATTATGAAGACGATCGAGAAGGGTAAGTTCAGCTTTACCAGCAGCGGTTCCGATGCCATTCGCAAGGCCGTGCGCGATTCGCTCTCTAACTTTATCTGGAGCCGTACGCGCACCCGTCCGATGATCATCCCGGTCGTCATGGAGGTTTAGTTTGGCGCGCGGATCTGCACAAAACGCCAAAGGCAATAAGGCCAATAACCAACCGGCATCTGCTAAGGGTGCCGGTTCCCATCTGCGTGCCAATAAGGGCCACGAGTCCGAGTTCGATGAGTTTGAGCCCTTGGTCGAGCCTTCGGCCAATCGCGATATCGCCGGTGTGGTCATCGCCGTTTTGGCGATCGCGTCCTTCATTGCCGTGATCTCTCCGGCAACAGCGCCCGTGACGGCTGCGGTTGCCGGTTTCTACCACCTGGGCTTTGGTCTGGGCGCCTACGTGCTGCCGATCGTCATCTTGCTGTTTGCCGCCACGCTCTTTTTGGGTGAGGACTCGCCGCTCAACGTGCGCTCTGTTGCGGGCGGCGCCTTGGTCTTTATCGCCGTCGTCTCCATTCTTTCGCTGATGGTGCCGGGCACGAGCGATTCGTGCGACCTTATGTTTACGCCGCAGAACCTTTCCGTGTCGGGCGGCTACATTGGCGCCTTTATCGCAAGTGCCTTGCAAAACGCCCTGGGTAAACCTATCGCCATGGTTGTCTTGCTGGGGCTTGTCGTCGTTGGTTTGGTCATTATCGGCTTTTCGGTGGGTGGCGTTTTGCGCTCCGCACGCGATCGCGCTGCCGATTTTGCCGAGCGTCGACGTGCCGATGTCAATGCGAGCCCGTGGGGCGATGAAGAGGCCCTGTCTGTTCCCGGCGTCGCTCGTCCGCACCTGAGCATTCTGCGCCAGAAGGGGACTGACGCCGCGGTGACCACGGTCATGGGTGGCGATGTCGACCCGGTTTTGGATGACGACGAGGACGATGACCCATTTGTCGACGTATCCGAGTCGGTTGAAGCCGAGCGCGCCAAGACCACGCTGCTGCCGCGCCGCCATGCCAAGAAGGGCAAGGCTGCGCCCAAGCTCAACACAAGCGAGCCCGACCCGTCTTGGTCCGATAGCGAGATTGAGCTCACCGAGGGTGACGACGAGGACGACGAGGCTCCGCTCGAGACCGCCAAGACAACCTTGCTGCCGCGTCGCCACGCCAAGCGCGGTCAGGTCACTGGACAGCTTTCGATGGAGGACGATCCGGACAAGGTTGACGAGTCCGAGCCGCCGTTTGCCGTGAACCCTGTTTCGGCCGCACCTCAGATTCCCGACTTCTTAAAGCATCCCAAGGTTGCCGATGCGCCTGCCACGAGTGCTGTCGAATCGGCTGCGGCTCGTGATGGGGGAGCGGACGGCGGCGCCGCAGATAACGAGGGCGAAGAAGAGGACGGCCTCAAGCTTCCGCCGCTCGAAATCCTACATGCCAACCCGCAGTCGGCTTCTGCCGCGTCTTCGGATAAGGAGCTGGAGCAGACCGCTGAGTCACTGCAATCCACCTTGCTTGAGTTTGGCCGCAGTGCCCGCGTGGTCGGCTGGATCGCCGGCCCCACGGTGACGACCTTTAAGCTGCAACCTGGCGAGGGCGAGCGCGTGAGCAAGATTTCGAGCCTCGAGGACGATATTGCGCTTTCGCTCGCCGCCCAGTCGGTTCGTATCTTTGCCCCGATCCCCGGCACCTCTCTCGTTGGTATCGAGATTCCCAACCGCAAGCGCCAGAACGTCAATCTGGGCGACGTGCTGCCCTATGTGAAGGGCGGTCCGCTCGAGCTCGCCATCGGCCGCGACGCCGAGGGCACGCCGGTTGTCGCCGACCTCGCCAAGATGCCTCACCTGTTGATTGCCGGTACGACCGGTTCTGGTAAGTCGGTGATGATCAACTCCATCATCACGACCTTGCTCATGCGCGCCCTTCCCGAGGACGTTCGCCTGATCATGGTCGACCCCAAGCGCGTCGAGCTTGCGGGCTATAACGGTCTGCCGCATCTCTATGTGCCCGTGGTGACCGAGCCCAAGCAGGCCGCGAGCGCTCTGCAATGGGCTGTGTCCGAGATGGAGCGTCGCCTGAAGGTCTTCGAGCGTCTCAACGTGCGTAAGATCTCGACCTACAACGAAAAGCAGGCTGCTGGCGAGTTTGAGCATTACGACAATCCGCCGCAAAAGATGCCCTACCTGGTCATTATCATTGACGAGCTCTCTGACCTGATGATGGTCGCCGGTAAGGATGTCGAGGCCTCGATCGTGCGTATTGCACAGCTGGGCCGCGCCGCCGGTATTCACCTTATCGTTGCCACGCAGCGCCCCAGCTCCAACGTGGTGACGGGCCTTATCAAGGCCAACATCACCAACCGCATCGCCTTTAACGTCGCCACGGGCATCGACTCGCGCGTCATCATCGACCAGATGGGTGCCGAGAAGCTCACCGGTTTGGGCGACATGCTGTTCTCCAAGGTCGACTGGGGCAAGCCCCGCCGTATCCAGGGCTGCTTTGTCTCGGACGACGAAATCAACGAGATTGTCGAGTTCGTCAAGTCGCAGAGCGAGCCCGACTACCACGAGGAGATTCTGTCCGCCGTGGCGCCCGCTTCCATGTCCATGGCTGGTGGCGGCGGCATTGTCCGCACCGGAGTCGCCGAGCCGCAAGACGATGATCCGCTCATTTGGGAAGCCGCCCATATTGTGGTGGAATCGCAGCTGGGCTCCACATCTGGCCTGCAACGCCGCCTGAAGGTTGGCTATGCGCGTGCCGGGCGTATTATGGACATGCTGGAAGAAAAGGGTGTCGTCGGCCCGCCCGACGGTTCCAAGCCGCGCGAGGTCCTGTTGGACGAGGAGGGGCTTGCCGCGCTGGAATCTGTCGACGCCGAGATGGCACGTGAAGATCGTGAGTTTGGAGGATTCTGATGGCTGCACGCTTTGGTGACATGCTGCTCGAGCAGCGTCGCCGAATGGGCCTTTCCATTCAGCAGGTCGCCAACACCATCAAAATCAGGCCGCAGATCATCGAGTTTTTCGAGACCGGTAACTTTGCTTCGATGCCGCCGCGCGGCTATGCGCAGGGCATGATTTCGAGCTATGCTCGTTTTTTGGGCCTCAATCCGCGCGAGGTCGTCAATGCCTACTTTGACGAACTGATGGCATACGAACGCGAGACGTCGCAGCAGGGCGGTCGTTTCCAGGACGCCGCCGGCTACGTCAATTCGCGTTCCTCTGTCGATAACGGGCGCTTTCTGATGGTTCAGGGCGGTCGTTCGACTCGCTATGGACAGCGTCCTCAGCAGGCCGGTTATATTACCGAGACGGGTTCGGGCGAGGAGATTCGCTCGCAGCGTGACCGGTTCCGCAGTACGCCGATGCCCGAGGACCGTGCGCTTCCCGCTGCCCGCGGCGTGGCGCGTGACCCTCGTGCCGGCTACGGCGACGGCGGCTATTCCGATCGCGGTCACCGTGGTATCTCCACCGGACGCTCTCGCAGTGGCTATGCGGACGCCGATACCACGCAGGTGACGCCGCGTCTTCGCTCTCAACCACAGCCGTATGGCCAGCGCTCTTCGGCTCCGCGTGCGGGCCAGCGTGGCTATCAAGGCCGCGGTGAACTTGCGCCCCGCTCGGGTCAGCGCAGCCTTCAGGGCCAGGGTGGCTATTGCGGCCGTTCCGATAGCAATCGTGGCCGTATGCCTCAGGGAGGCGGCCGCAGCAGTTCCAGTCGTGGACGCGGCGGTTCCCGTGCTCCTCAAAACAACGGGCTCGATCCGCGTATCGTCTACGCCGGTATCGGTGCCGTGGCGTTGCTGCTGATCGTGCTCATCGTGGTACTTCTGCGCGGCTGCGCATCTTCGACGCCCGAGACCACGCCCGAGACGCCCGCTGTTACCAAGACGACGACCAAGAAGTCTTCTAAGAAGACCGAAACGTTCGACGAGGACGAAGACACCGATGAGCCGACTGACGAGTCGACTGATTCGGACGCCGCCAAGACGACGGCTAAAAAGGAAGAAAACGAGGTAACGAAGGTCAAGGTCTCCGTTGCCAAGGGAAAGACCGCCTGGATTGAGGTCAAGGTCGATGGCAAGTCGGTCTATGGCGCCCAGGCGACTGGCCCCTTTGAGCAGGAGTACACGCCTGAGTCCTCGATCGAGATCACCACGTCCAAGCCTTCCGATGTCACCGTTACCAAGAACGGCGAAAAGGTCCGTTACGATACCAAGACCTCGGGCGTGGCGCGTGTGACGATCACCGTTCCCAAGAAGGAGACGACTGGTTCCGAGAATGGTGAAAGTTCTGATGGTACCGACACCACCGATGGTACCGACACCACCGATGGTACCGGCACCACCGATGGTACCGGCACCACCGACGGCACCGATGCCCAGTCCACGGATGGCGCCGATACCGCAACTGACGGCCAGACGCCCACCGATTCTACCGACTATTCGTACGATAGCTACTAAGCCGCTCGTACGCGAAAGGAAACATCATGGCTAAAGATTCCAGCTTCGACGTCGTGTCCGAGGTCAACATGCAAGAGGTCGACAACGCCTTCCAGCAAACCACGCGCGAGATTTCCCAGCGCTATGACCTGAAGGATTCCGGCGCCACGATCGAGCTTTCGAAGGGCGACAAGCTCTTTACGATCAACGCCCCGGCCGACTTTGTCTCCAAGCAGATTATCGACGTGCTGAGCTCCAAGCTCATCAAGCGCGGCATCGACCTCAAGGCTGTCTCGTGGGATGCCCCGCAGGCGGCATCGGGCGGCACCGTGCGCGTGCTCGGCCATATCGTCGAGGGTATCGACCAGGCGACCGCCAAGAAGATCAACAAGGACATCAAGGACCAAAAGCTCAAGGTCAAGGTGACTATCGAGGCCGACAAGCTGCGTGTTTCCTCTGCTTCGAAGGACGCGTTGCAGACCGTGATCCAGTTCCTGCGCGACCAGGACTACGGCCAGCCGCTGCAGTTCACCAACTATCGCTAATATCATTCGAAAGGACTGCTCTCCAACATGGATACACCGTTGGGCTCCGTGCTCTACATCACCCTCGGGTGCGCTAAGAACGAGGTTGACACCGACCGCATGCGTTCTCTTTTGACCGCCGCGGGCTACGAGGAGGCATTCGACCCACAGGATGCCGATATCGCCATCGTCAATACATGCTCGTTCCTCGCCTCCGCAACGTCCGAGAGCATCGAGACCACGCTCGAGCTCGCCAACGAGGTTCAGGACGGCGTTCGTTCTTGCCCCATCGTCATGTGCGGCTGTGTGCCGTCGCGCTATGGCGACGATCTGCCCGATGAGCTGCCCGAGGTCGCTGCCTTTGTGAAGGCCGACGAGGAGGATGGCATCGTGGCGGTCATCGATGGCGTGCTGGGCGTCGAGCGCGAGATTGCCGCCTATATTCCGCAGGTCAAGCGCACCGTCGAGGGCGCTGTCGCCTACGTCAAGATCTCCGATGGCTGCAACCGCTTCTGTAGCTTCTGCATGATCCCGTATATCCGCGGTCGTTATCACTCGCGCAATGCCGAGAGCATTATTTCCGAGGTGCGCGACTTGGTTGCCGGTGGCGTGCGAGAGATCGTGCTGATCGGCCAGGACACGGGTATTTGGGGCACCGACTTTGCCGACGAAGACGTCACCGATGGCTCGCCGCGCAATCTGGCGCAGCTGCTGCATGCCGTCGCCGAGGCCGTGCGCCCGCACAACGTCTGGGTCCGCGTGCTCTACCTGCAGCCCGAGGGCATGACCGACGAGCTTATCGATACGATTCGCGATACGCCCGAGGTACTGCCTTATATCGATATCCCCGTGCAGCACTGCGACGCGCGCATCCTCAAGGCTATGCGCCGTTCTGGTTCGCGCCAGGAGCTCGAGGACCTGTTCCGTGATCTGCGTGAGCGTATCCCCGGTATTGTGATCCGTTCCACGGCCATGGTCGGCTTCCCGACCGAGACCGACGACGAGTTCCGCGACCTTATCGACTTTATGGACACCGTCGGCTTTGACTACACGAGCGTCTTTGCCTACTCGCAGGAGGAGGGCAGCCTGGCCGCTAAGATGGAGGGTCAGGTCGATGAGGAGGTCAAGCTCGAGCGCGCCCAGGAGGCCATGGACCTGGCCGAGTCGCTCGGTTTTGCCGCCACCGCCGCACATGTGGGCGAGCGCGCCCAGGTGATCGTCGACGGCATCGAGGAGACCGAGGACGGCGCCGAGCTGATCGGCCATGCTTGGTTCCAGGCGCCCGATTCCGATGGCGCGGTGCACTTGGACGCCAGCGAGGCGTCCGTGGGCGATATTCTGACGGTCGAGTTTACCGATAGCTTCTGCTATGAGCTTATCGGCCATGTTGTGGAGTAGGAGAGCATCGTGGCAAACGAGAGCAATAAGGAACTGACGAGTGTTTGGACGCCCGCCAACATCGTGACGTGTGTGCGCATCGTCTTTATCCCGGTGTTCATGATCGTGTCGGCGCTTTCTCACACGAGTGTTGCCGGTACAGATTGGAGCACCTTCGACGGCCCGCTCGCCGCCGCAGCCTTCATTCTGTACGTCATCCTGTCGTGCACCGATAAAGTTGACGGCTATCTGGCGCGTTCGCGCAATGAGATTACCGACTTCGGTAAATTCTTGGACCCCATTGCCGACAAGCTGCTCGTGTTCTCGGCCTTGCTGCTGTTCTTGGACTTTGGCGCCGTGTCGGTTTGGTCCGTGTTCATCATCTTGTTCCGCGAGCTGTTGGTAAGCGCCCTGCGCATGGTTGCGAGTGCCGCCGGCGTGGTCGTTGCCGCCGATAAGCTTGGCAAGTACAAGACGGCGACCACGATGGTCTCCATCTGCGGTTACCTGTGCGTCTTTGCGATGGCCGGCTTGCACCTTGGCCCGCTGGCGCTGACGCTCGGCATCTACTCGGTGTCGCGCTTCCTGTACGCCGTTGCCGTTGTCCTGACCGTTATCTCGGGCGCCCAGTACTTCTGGAACTGCCGCAAGATCGTCTTTTCGGTCTAGGTTCTGGTGGGTATGACGGACTCTTTTGAGCAGATTTCCGCACATAACGAGGAGCTGGCGCGTCATATTGTCGAGCGCGCGAGCGCTCGGGGCGTGACGGTTTCAACGGCTGAGTCGCTGACAGCAGGTATGATCGCCTCGACGATTGCCGATATCCCGGGCGCCTCGGCGGTGCTGCGTGGCGGTGCGGTGACCTACTGCGATGAGATCAAGCATCGCGTTTTGGGTGTTGATCAGGAGACGCTCGACCGCTATACCGCGGTGTCGCATCAGACCGCGCGCGAGATGGCGGCGGGTTCGCTGGAGCTGTGCCAGAGCGATATTGCAGTGAGCGCAACGGGTTATGCCGGCCCCGGCGGCGGCACTGAGGACGATCCGGCTGGCACTTTCTATATTGGCTGGGCGTATCGCGCGGCTGATGGGGAAGTGCCGGTCGTGGACTCTGTGCGCTGCCACTATGAGGGCGACCGTTCGCGTGTTCGTGCCCATGCGGTCGCGGAGGCATTGGAACGCATTGCCCTTGTGCTTAACTCTATGGAATAGACGTGTTTTAAGGGGCCTTAAGGCCCCTTAATTGTGGAGATAGGGACCTTAGGCTCATTTGGCGTTTGTGCTGGTTGTAGACGTAATTTTGCCTGCCTTGTTCATATTTGGTCCTTTTTGGTCAAGCATTTGGTCAGTGTTTGGTCGGCGTTTGGTTGGGTTTTGGAAAGGTCGGCTGCATATGATTTATCTGAACGGTTGACCACGAACAGCCGTTCGTTTATTATCGATGCAGGTTGTTAAGAGGAGGGCTTTTCATGGCCAAGAATTCAGGTCCCGTACGTACCGTTCATGCTCGCACGACGGGTAAAGAGCGCGATGAGATGATCGCCACCACCAAGGCCGAGATCGAGAAGAAATTCGGCCAGGGTTCCATCATGAGGTACGGCGACGGTGGCCCCGAGCTCGAGGTCGAGGCCATCCCTACGGGCGCTCTGGCACTCGATGCCGCTCTGGGTATCGGCGGTGTGCCGCGCGGCCGAATCGTCGAGATCTACGGTCCCGAGTCCTCCGGTAAGACGACGCTTTCGCTCGAGATCCTGGCCGAGGCCCAGGCAATGGGTGGCGTGGTGGCATTTATCGATGCCGAGCACGCGCTCGATCCCACGTATGCCGCGCGCATTGGCGTGGATATCGACGAGGTACTGATTTCCCAGCCTGATACGGGTGAGCAGGCGCTCGAGATTGTTGACATGCTCGTGCGTTCCGGCGCCATCGATGCCATCGTCGTCGACTCCGTCGCCGCGCTGACCCCGCGTGCCGAGATCGAGGGAGAGATCGGCGATACCACGGTCGGTTTGCAAGCTCGCCTGATGAGTCAGGCGCTCCGCAAGCTCGCCGGCTCGCTGTCCAAGTCCAACACGACATGCATCTTCATTAACCAGCTGCGAGAGAAGATCGGCGTCATGTTCGGCAACCCCGAGACCACGACGGGCGGCCGCGCCCTTAAGTTCTTCTCTTCGGTGCGTATCGACATTCGCCGCATCGATAGCATTAAGCTCAAGGATGAGGTTATCGGTAACCGCGTGCGCGCCAAGGTCGTTAAGAACAAGGTGGCAGCTCCGTTCCGTTCTGCTGAGTTCGACATCATGTACGGTACGGGCATCTCTAAGGAGGGCTCGATTCTGGACATGGCTGTCGAGTGCGGCATTTGCAAGAAGATGGGCTCCTGGTTTGCCTATGGCGAGGACAAGCTCGGCAACGGTCGCGAGGCCGCCAAGGCGTTCCTGCGCGAACACCCCGATTGCGCCGACGAGATTGAGCATAAGGTCCGCCTTGCCTGCGGGCTTGAGTTTGATGACGATGCTCCGTCCGAGGTCGAGCTGACCGATCAGCCTGCGCCTGAGGAGTTTGACGAGCTTTACGCCATCGATGGTTCCGCCATGCTCGATGATGACGACGAGTAGCGGTTACGCTCATGTCGTATACGGTGACCGAGGCAACGGTCGTCTTTCCCGATAAGAAGGCGGCCTCCTCGTTCTCGAGCGGGTATGCGTCCAAAAAGCCTTGCGCACATATCGATTGTGAGCTTGAGGGCGGTTTTGAGCGGTCCATTTGGATTCCCGTGCGGGTCGCGCGCCTGTATGTCAAAAATCGCCCCGATCTTCCCTGTGATTGGGATAACTTTCGTGAAGCGGTGCAGCTCATCGAGCGTAAATGTGCACTTACCATGGTGACTGAGATGCTATCGCGACGCGACCATGCGACGGGTGAGGTCTGTGACAAGTTGGCACGCTACGGCTTTCGCCAGCCCGCAATTGATTTCGCCGTCCAGCGCGCCACAGAGTATCGCTTTTTAGATGAGAACCGCTTTTGCTCGTACTTTATCGAGGAACGCAAACGACGCGGCTGGGGACAGCGCAAGATTGAGACCGAGCTTAAGCGCCGTCATGTCGTACTCGATGACATTCCCGGTTATCCCGAGGATTATTTTGCCGTCGAAGACGATTTGGCGCGTGCGTCAGCCCTGCTCGCCAAGCGGCGTGTTCCAGAGACGTGCGGATTCGAAAAACTGGTTCGGTTTTTGATGGGCAAGGGCTTCTCGTATCACATCGCTGCCGATGCCGTTAAGGCACGTCTTAATGCCGAACGCGAGGAATGTGCGGTTTAGGCGTATGCGTTTTGTGGCCCTGCCGCTCACCGTGTTTTAGCCGCCGTGCTGGGGCCATTTATTTGACAGTTGTTGTGGTTCAACGTACGATAAACACTGTCATTTGCTTTGTGATATGTGCTCATCTGTGATGAGTTTGTTTATATGTTTATCTGTATCCGACCCGCATAAGCTGCGCCCATATTACTCAAATGTCGCGAGCCGTTCGTAAGGACGGTTCGCTTTGTTGTGTAACGAATCCATAAAAAGGAGTGAGCATGCCTATCATCGCAGCGCTCGTTGGCATCGTTTTGGGTGCCATCGCCGCTATTGCCTACATGCGCACCGCCAAGCAGGGTAGTCTTCACGAGGCCGACGAAAAAATCCAGTCGGCACACGCACAGGCTGAGTCCCTGATCGGTGATGCCAAGCGTCAGGCCGAGACCCTCAAAAAAGAGGCTCTGCTCGAGGCTAAAGAGGAGATCATCAAGAACAAGCAGGCCGCCGAGGCCGAGGACAAGCAGCGTAAGAACGAGATTCGTACGCTCGAGAACCGCGTGATGCAGCGCGAGGAATCCCTCGATCGCCGCAACGACGCTCTCGACAAGCGCGAGCATCAGCTGTCCAGCCAGGCCGGTCAGGTCGAGAAGCGCTCCCGTGAGCTCGAGGAGCTCTGCGCAAAGCAGACCTCCGAGCTCGAGCGTATCGCCGACCTTACCCGCGAGGACGCCCACAAGGAGCTCCTCGATAAGGTTCGCGGCGAGGTCACCCACGAGGCCGCCACGATCATTCGCGAGTCCGAGCAGCAGGTTCGCGCCGAGTGCCACAAGACCGCCCAGGAGATTCTGTCTCTGGCGATTCAGCGCTGCGCTGCCGACCACACTGCCGAGGTCACCGTTACCTCCGTGCACATTCCCTCTGATGACCTCAAGGGCCGTATCATCGGTCGCGAGGGTCGCAACATCCGGACCTTCGAGCAGGTTTCCGGCGTCAACCTCGTGATCGACGACACGCCCGAGACCGTCGTTCTTTCGAGCTTCGACCCGGTCCGTCGTGAGACCGCCCGTGTCGCCCTCGAGAACCTCATCGCCGACGGCCGCATTCACCCTGCCCGTATCGAGGAGATGTATCACAAGGCCGCCGACCTGGTTCAGCAGCGCGTGCGTGAGGCTGGCGAGCAGGCTGCCTTCGATACCGGCATCCACGACCTGCACCCCGAGATCGTCAAGACCCTTGGTGCCCTGCGCTACCGTACCTCGTTTGGTCAGAACGTGCTTCAGCACTCCCTCGAGGTCTCTGATCTGTGCGGCGTGATGGCTTCCGAGCTTGGCCTGGACGTTGTGACTGCCAAGCGTGCCGGCCTGCTGCACGACCTGGGCAAGGCAATCGACCATGACGTCGAGGGCCCGCATGCCGTCATCGGCGCTGAGCTGGCCCGCCGTTATGGCGAGAAACCCGTTATCGTCCACGCTATCGAGGCTCACCATGCCGATGTCGACCCCAACACGGTGCTCGATGTCCTGGTGCAGGCCGCCGATGCAGTCTCTGCCTCTCGCCCCGGTGCCCGTCGCGAGTCTGCCGAGAACTACATCAAGCGTCTTGAGAAGCTCGAGGAGATCGCCAACTCCCATGACGGCGTCGAGCGTACTTATGCCATGCAGGCTGGTCGCGAGGTCCACGTCATGGTCCAGCCGGACAAGATCTCCGATGCCCAGTCCACGGTTCTGGCTCACGATATCGCCCATCAGATCGAGGAAGAGATGGAGTATCCCGGTCAGGTGCGCGTCGTCGTGATTCGCGAGAGCCGCGCTGTCGATATCGCTAAATAACATGAGCGACGCGAACGAGCTCATCTCATTTATCGCGTCGATGTCGGGGGAGGGCAACCTTCGCGTCGAGGAGAACCTTGGCGAGGGGTATGTCCGCCTCCGCGTTTCGGAGGCCGAGCGGCGCCAGGCTAAGCACGATATTCAGCATGTCGAGGACATCGTCATCGAAATGCTCCGTAATGCTCGCGATGCCGGCGCCGACAAGGTCTATCTCGCCACGACCAAGGAAGATGGCGTCCGCACGCTTGTCTTTCTGGATAACGGTTCGGGCGTTCCGCAGGATATGCAAGAGCGAATCTTCGATGCCCGCGTTACCTCTAAGCTCGAGAGCATGAAGATGGACCGTTGGGGCGTTCACGGTCGCGGCATGGCATTGTTTTCGATCAAGCAGAACACCGACGAGGCCCGTGTGGTCACGTCCGGCGTCGATCTTGGTTCAGCCTTTAAGGTGAGCGTTGCGGCCGACCGCCTCAGTGAGCGTGCCGATCAGTCCAGCTGGCCCCAGGCCGTCAAGGGTGAGGACGGACGTTATGTCTGTGCTCGCGGTCCGCATAATATTATTCGTGCTGCTTGTGAGTTTGCGCTCGAGGAGTTGCGTGGTTGCGATGTCTATCTTGGTTCTCCGTCTGAGATTGCCGCGACCCTTTATGCTCAGGCGTCAAGTCGGCTCGATACGTCTCGTCTCCTGTTCATTGATGACGAGAGCGAGCTTCCGGTTGTCGATCGTTTAGGCCTTGCTTCTGATGCCGAGGACTTTATCCGTATCTGTTCGGGTTTGGGTCTTGAGATGTCCGAGCGCACGGCCCATCGCATTTTGGCAGGGCAGATTAAGCCTGTTCGCGGTGTGACCGCGCGTCTGCTGCGCGAGCGCGACTCGTCCTCGCATGCGCCGGCTCCTGTCGATCTCGCGAAGGATCGTCGCGGGCTACGTATTGCTAAGGATGACATGGCACAGTTTTCGCGTGCTGTGGAGCGCGATTTTAATGACCTTGCTGCCCGGTACTATCTCAACCTTTGCGGCGACCCAAAGATTCGCGTTTCGCGTGATCGAATCACCGTGACCTTTGATCTTGCCAAAGAGGAATAGTGCCTTTACCGAGTCCACTCGGTACGATACAGTTATTGCAGTTAAAACGTACTTTTAAATGCAGGAGTTTCTTCATGGATTGCCTGAAGGTATCAAGTAAATCATCGCCCGCGTCCGTTGCCGGCGCCATCGCCGGCATGGTCAAGGATGGTGTACCCGTCAACATCCAGTGTGTCGGCGCCGGTGCCGTCAACCAGGCCATTAAGGCCGTTGCTATCGCGCGCGGTTTTTTGATTCCAACCGGTTTTGATATTTCCTGCGCGCCCGTGTTCTCCGACATCCTCATTAACGGGGAGTCGCGCACGGCCATCCGCCTTTCTATCTACGTTCACCAGATCAATCGAGCTGCTATGGATAACGTCGTCATTGATGATGTTAAGCCTGTGGCATAGCTTCTGCTTGCTTTGTTTCGCTCCCCATCGTTAGGACTTATGCACATGGACCAGCGTTCCGTACGCGATATTCTTGCCGGTAAAACCTACTTTATCCGCACCTTTGGCTGCCAGATGAATCAGCACGATTCCGAGCGCGTGAGCGGTCTGCTTGATTCGTATGGCTGCCTCATGGCGCTCGATCCCGCGCATGCCGATATCGTTGTCTTCATGACGTGCTGCGTGCGCGAGGCCGCCGATACTCGCCTGTACGGTCAGTGCAATTCCTGCAAAAGCCTGCCGCCTTCGCCTTCTGGCAAGCGCGTGGTTGCCGTTGGTGGCTGCATCGCGCAGCGCGATGGCGAGGGCCTGCTCACCAACGTCGATAACGTCAATGTCATCTTTGGCACGCATTCCATCGCGCATGTGGCCGAGCTCATTGCCGAGGCGTTCCTTGATGGCAAGCGTCATATCCGCACCAATGAGCATGAGGATACGGACGCCATGAGCATGCCGTGGCATCGCGAGACTCAGTATCACGCTTGGGTGCCCATCATGACGGGCTGCAATAATTTTTGCACCTATTGCATCGTGCCGTACGTGCGCGGTCGCGAAAAGAGCCGCCCCTTCGAGGAGATTGTCGACGAGGTGACCGGTTTGGTGCGCCAGGGCGTGCGTGAGATTACGCTGTTGGGCCAAAACGTTAATTCATATGGTCGCGATCTGTTTGGCAAGCCGCGTTTTGCCGATCTGCTGCGTGCCGTGGGCGATACGGGCGTGGAGCGTATCTTCTTTACGTCTTCGCATCCCAAGGATCTGCTGCCCGAGACCATCGACGCCATGGCCGAGACATCTGCCGTTATGCCGCAACTGCACCTGGCTGTCCAGTCAGGTTCGACGCGGATCCTCAAAGAGATGAATCGTCGTTATACACGCGAGGACTATCTGGGCCTGGTCGATCGCATTCGCAACCGCATGCCCGATATCGCGCTCTCGACCGACATTATCGTTGGCTTCCCGGGCGAGACTGAAGAAGACTTTGAGCAGACGCTCTCACTTGCCGAGACGGTCCGCTATGCTCAGGCCTATACCTTCATCTATTCCAAGCGCGCCGGTACTCCGGCCGCCGAAATTGACGATCCTACGCCGCATGAGGTTATTCTTGAGCGTTTCAACCGCCTGGTTAAGGTTATCGAGACCACGGCACACGAGTATAACCAGGGTGAGCTTCATACTGTGGTTCCCGCGCTCATTGAGGGAACGAGTAAAAAGAACGATGCGGTCCTGCTGGGCAAGAGTCCCAAGAATCAGACCGTGCATGCGCCTATCCCCGAGGGTTACAGCATCGATCAGCTTGTTGGCAAGATCGTTGATGTTAACGTTGACGTTGCCAAGACCTGGTATTTGTCCGGTTCCGTTGTGGGCGAGCCGCGCTAATGGTTTCTCCCGGGGCAGGCCTTTCCGCCGTTGCGATCGTCGGTCCGACAGCGGTTGGTAAGAGTGATGTTGCCGACCGTTTGGCAGCTCGTCTTTCGTCCGAAGTGCTGTCGTGCGATGCGATGCAAATCTATCGCGGCATGGACATCGGTACCGCAAAGATGGCGCCCGATGAGTGTACGGCGCCGCTGCGTCTCGTCGACATTGTAGAGCCGGGTGTAGCATATTCTGCTGCGCTTTATCAGGCTGACGCTCGCGCGCATGTTGAACGTCTCCTTGGTTCGGGTTGCCTGCCGGTTTTTTGCGGAGGTACGGGGCTGTATCTCAAGGCTGCCCTTGATGAGATGGACTTTCCCTCGGGTGAACTTGAGGACGATCGCCGTGCGGGCTATCAGGAGCTTGCCGAGCGTATTGGCGAGGAAGAACTGCATGCCCTGCTTGCCGAGCGCGATCCAGAATCGGCTGCTGTTATTCATCCCCATAACGTGCGCCGTGTGATTCGTGCGCTCGAGATGCATGATGATGGTATCTCCTATGCACAGCAAAAAAGTCAGTTTAGTGTTCCGCGCGAGCATTATCATGCCCTATGGTTTGGTCTGACGCGTAATCGCGAGGTGCTCTACGAGCGCATTAATCTGCGCGTCGATCTGATGTTTGAGCAGGGTCTTGTCGATGAGGTCCGCGGTCTTATGGCCCAGGGTCTGGGAGATGCCCTGACGTCGATGCAGGCAATTGGCTATAAAGAGATCATTGATGCTTTCAATGGCGTGATGAGCATGGATGAGGCCCGCGAACTCATTAAGATGCGTTCGCGTCGTTATGCCAAGCGTCAGCTTTCGTGGTTTAAGCGCGATGACCGTATCGTGTGGTTTGATATGGATGAATGTACGATCGATGAGGTCGTTGAGGATATCCTGCATCGTATTGAGGCTGCCTAATGGCCCGTTTCCCCCTTGTTCCCACGGCACCCGAGCCCGAGCGTGCCATTTTAGTTGGTGTTGAGTGGCGCGACAATGCATGGCCGCTCGATCGCTCGCTTGATGAGCTGGAGCGTCTTGCCCACACAGCTGGTGCCCGGTGCGTGGCACGCTTGTCGCAGCGTTTGGTAAAGCCGTATCCTAAATCGTTTATCGGTTCCGGTAAGGTTGAAGAGCTGTGCGGCCTGGTGCATCGCATGGATGCCGATGTCGTTATTTTTGACGACGACCTGACCCCCTCGCAGCAATCCTATTTGGAGAAAGCCGTGGGCGAGCCGGTAAAGATTATCGATCGCACAGCACTGATCCTGGATATCTTTGGCCTGCATGCTCAGACGCGTGAGGGACGCCTGCAGGTACAGCTGGCACAGCTTCAATATTTGTTGCCTCGCCTGCGTGGCATGTGGAGCCATCTCGCCAAGGAGCAGACGCGCGGCGGCATCGGCTCACGTTTTGGTCAGGGCGAAAGTCAGCTCGAGATCGACCGTCGCCTCATTCGTAATAAGATCGCTGCGCTTCGTCGTGAGCTCAAGCAGGTTGAACAGCGTCGCGATGTTCAATCCAAGAGTCGCATTGAGTCACCGGCGTTTCGCGTCGCGTTAGCCGGTTATACCAATGCCGGTAAATCGACGTTACTCAATCGTCTGACCGGCTCTACGGTACTTTCGCAGGACAAGCTGTTTGCTACGCTCGACCCGACGACGCGTTCGTATCGTCTGCCCGGCGGTCGCGGCATGACGATTACCGATACCGTCGGCTTTATTCAAAAGCTGCCCCATGGTCTGGTCGATGCCTTTAAATCGACGCTGTCCGAGGTTTTGGGTGCCGATCTAATTCTCAAAGTCGTAGATGCGTCTGACGAGGACTATGAGCGGCAGCTGGAGGCTGTCGACCGCGTGCTTGATGAGATCGGCGCCGGAGAGCGTTTAACGCTGACCGTATTCAATAAAATCGATCTTCTCGATAGCGTCGATCGATTGAGTTTCCGTCGTCGCTATCCGGAGGCCGTTCTGTTCTCGGCCCAAACGGGCGAGGGGCTCGACGATCTCGTCGACCGGATTGCTCGCGAGGCAGCTGCCACCGATGTGTTGCTCTCCGCTGATATCCCGTATCGTGAGGGCGCTCTCATCACGCTGGTGCATGAGCAGGGAACCCTTCTGCATGAGGAATATCTCGAGGACGGCGTTCGCATTGTGGCGAAGTTGCCGGCTCGTATTGCACCGCGGCTCGAGCGCTATCGTACGGAATAAACGATTTCTAGCACGCCTAGAATGACTGGCTGATGGAGCAGGTAGAACGGTAAGGCATGCCGACCCAGGACTGCGAGCGCCGGGATAGGATTGGCGTATGCCCATGCTGGCGCTTCGAGACTTGATGCTTGTGCTGCCTGGGCAGCAAAAAAGCCGGTAAGGTACATAAAGACAAACGGTATGAGCGGATAGTAATCTCCCGAAACAAAACCCGGGCCTGGGAATCCAAGCCATGCCAGGTAGGGGAGTGGGTAGACCGCCTTTGGAATGCCCCAGGTTAGGGCAAAAAGAACAAGGCACGCTGCGATGCCCCATGAGCCCGGTAATTTTTGGAGTAACGGACGGGTGAACGCAACCACCGCGGTGCACACCGCCATGCAATAAATGATGCCAAAGTTCACTGAATCGTCGACCGATACGAGCGTTGTTGCGATCCAGACGACCAAAGCTGCGGCAGCGTACTTAGCCGCTCGTTTGGCATTGTTGCGTGAGAGCGTGCACATCCAACCCGCGATAAACAAAAATACCCAGCTGATGCTGGCGCGCCAGACGTCCTGAAAGACAGTCTGGGTAAACCAAGGCATATCCCAGCCGTACAGGTAGGCGAGATCATAGCAAGCGTGAAAACCTGCCATAGAAATCATCGTAAACCCGCGGACGGTATCAAAGATGGTTATGCGTTTTTGCATTACGAGAACCGGCGCATCAAGCCGACGACTTTGCCCAGGATAACGGGATTCGTTGCATAGATAGGTTCCATGGTGTCGTTCTCGGGCTGCAAGCGCACACGCCCCTGCTCCTTGTAGAACGTCTTGACGGTCGCCGAACCATCAATCATGGCCACGACAATTTCGCCGTTCATGGCACTCTTTTGTTCACGGACGATGATGTAATCGCCATTGAAGATGCCGACATTGATCATTGAGCTCCCATGCACCTCAAGGATAAAGGAACCCTGATCAGTGGCGATTTCGGTCGGGATAGTAAACGTGTCTTCGATATTCTGCTCTGCCAGAATGGGAATCCCAGCCGCGACACGACCAACGAGCGGTAGCGAGACCGTTCCGCGAGGTGCGGTGGGCTCGTCAGATTTGGAAATTGAGACAGAGGAACCATCCTCGTTAAAGAGTTCCAGGGCGCGCGGTTTGGTGGCATCGCGCTTGAGTAGCCCGCGCGCTTCAAGGGCAGAGAGATGGGCGTGCACGGTGCTGGGGGAGGAAAGGCCCACGGCAGAAGCCATCTCGCGCACGCTGGGCGGATAACCCTTCTCCTGCTGATATTCCTTGATGAAGTCGTAAATTTGCTGCTGACGCTTGGTAATTTTGCGAGCCATCAGGGCATCCTCTCTACCCATGTCAAACAAATGTTCGAATTTTGCTTGACAGGAACAACTGTTCGAAGATAATAATAACCGAACATTCGTTCTCGCGCTAGACATTTTTGTCCGCGCGGCTTGATAAAACTGTTCTCAGCAAAACACGCGAGAGGAGAACATGATGAACGCAACGAATATGGTCCAGGGAAACCTCGCCCTTAAGCTCGAGACGCCTGCAGAACCCACTTTTACGGTTGTTCAGGGTGGCCGCTCCGGCTTTCAGCCTTTGACCGTAAAGCCTGCGCGCAATCAGCAGGCTGTAGTCGCGCCGGCCCGCGTTGCCCTGAAGGTTCCGACGATTGTCGCCGTCGCCGTTGCGCTTACGCTCTTCTTTGTCCTCGCTACGTCGGTCTTTAGCGCTCGTCATGCCGCGTATGCCGAGTCCGTTTCCAACGTTACCTACGAGACCATTCGCGTTCAGCCTGGCGATTCTCTTTGGTCGCTTGCCGAGGAATATCCAATCGAAGGCCTTTCCACGCAAGAGACTTCCGACATGATCCGTAACGTCAATCATCTGGAGCATGGTTCGCTCGCCGCCGGTGCGCATCTTAAGGTTCCTGCTCGTTCGTAATCATTATCGCGCTGCGCATGGTACCCTTGTTATCGTTTAAGAGGAGGTACCATGCGCTGTCCCAAATGCGGCAAGGCACATACCCGCGTCGTTGATTCCCGTATGCAGGAGTCAAATAACACCATTAAGCGCCGCCGCGAATGTTGCTCGTGTAACTATCGCTTTACAACGTTCGAGCGATGCGAAGACCCAATCGAGGTCATTAAGTCAGACGGAACCAAGCAGCGGTTCGATCGCAATAAGCTGCTCGTCGGCTTGATGCGCGCCACCATCAAGCGCGATATCGACACTAAGAAGCTCAATGAGATTATCGATGACATCGAGGTCGAGCTTCGCTCTCGCACGCTGACGGCCGTCACGTCCCATGAGTTGGGTGACATGGTGCTCAAGCGCTTGGCTAAGATCGACAAGGTTGCGTACATCCGTTTTGCCTCGGTCTACCGTGATTTCAAAGACGTCGATGAGTTTCTGCAAGAGCTCGACAAGCTAAGGTGATTCCATGTCCAACATTTCCGTCAACATAAAGCGTCTCGACCCCACCGTCGAGCTTCCCAAATACGCCCATCCCACCGATGCCGGCTTGGATTTACGCTCCAACGAGGACTGCGTCCTGAAGCCCTTCGAACGCCGTCTGGTCTCTACGGGGCTGGCCATCGCCCTGCCCGATGGCTACGCCGGCTTCGTCCAGCCCCGCAGCGGCTTGGCCATCAAGCAGGGCCTGTCTATAGTCAACACGCCGGGCCTCATTGATGCTCACTATCGAGGTGAGCTTAAGGTTATCCTTATCAACTTGGATCCCTCCAACGACATCCAAATCAACAAAGGCGACCGCATAGCCCAACTCGTCATCCAAGAAGTCCCCACGGTCAACCTTATAGAAGTAGAAGAACTAGACGAAACCGACCGAGGCAAAGGAGGCTTCGGCTCCAGCGGCATCGCCTAGGGCGCTCGTATCCCTCCCGCCCGGGGCTTACCTATATCATTCCATGCTCAAACATTCTCGCGTCGCTTCGCTCGCTGCGAAACTGCGCGTGGAACGATATAGGTAAGCCCCGGGCGGGCGGCTACTCGCTTGAAACAATATTTACTTTTCTAGTAAGTCGATGCGATGAAGGGTCACCTCCTTTGTCGCATCGACTTACTGTATTTATATTTTCTGGTTCCCCTTTGCAGATTCTACTGGAGGGGAATCTGGTATAGCTGCTAGTACGTAAACGCAGCTTACCTGCGGGAGGCCCCTATATATCGTCCCGCGCGCAGTTTCGCAGCGAAGCGAGAATGTTTGAGCACGGGATGATATATAGGGCCTCCCGCAGGCTAGCGGACATTAAGACCCTAGCGGATATGCGCAGGTTTTCCGCCCCAGTAGAAGCGGCAGAAGGCTCGTTTGCGCTTTTGGGGTTTACCTACGAGTTCCATGGTGGCGATGGCGATGTCTTTGGCTGCGCGGGGACGGCGCAGTACTTCGCCATTGATGAGCAATGCCTTGAGCGACTCGGGATGGTCATGGAGATGGCGCAACGTCACGATGAGCTCTCGTGCCGTGGTGACGTGCATGCTGGCGCCCATGCCGGTGAGCATGGTGGTGTTGGCCTTTTCCTGACCATAGGACTTGCCCAGCAGGATCATCGGCAGATGTGCGCATAGGCACTCGGTGACGGTGAGTCCGCCCGATTTGAGAATTGCCAGGTCGCAGCCGTGCATGAGGGCCGCCATGTCGTCCACGTAGTCCAGCACCGTAACGTTTTCGAGCTTCATGGCGTCGAAGAGCGTCTTGAGGCGGGCGGCGTATTCCTTATCCTTGCCCGGCAAAAAGACAAAGTGCATGTCTTCGAAGCTGCGTAGGAAGGGGAGGGTGCGGTCCATCTCCGCGCGAAAGCGAACGTACGGTTGAGGCAAGCTGGCACCGGCCATTACCAGCACGACGGTCTTGTCGGTGGGGAGGTTGAACTTAGCTAGCTCTTCCTCGCGATCGTAATCCGTGTCGAATCCGGCGCGAATGGGAATGCCGGTAATGCGAATCTTTGTTTCGAGCACCTTGCGCGGACGCAGCGTTTCGGCCATAAATTCGTTGGCAACACAGAATAAATCGGTGTCCTTGTGGGGCCACCATCCCTCGACTTCGTAGTCGGTCGGTACGCAGATGACCGGATAATCGATACCCGTAATTACGCGGGCGCCCACGGCAACATTGGCTGCCGTGATGTGCGTTGCAACCACGGCTATGGGCCTGCGGCTACGAATATATTCGTTGAAGGCGGGGAACATAATTCGCGACCATGCCGTTCCGCCACCCCAGAGAAGATGTCCCGTAAGCGTATATCGCCAGGTCAGGTCGTAAATGGGGCGCGTGGCTCCCGTAAAAGAAGCCGCGGTCTTATTGCCGTCGAATTTAATACGTCCAAAATCAAGGATATCGAGCACTTCAATCTCAATATCCTCGGGGATGCCATTGGTGCCGCGGATGAGGTCGAATGCCTGCGCAATCGCATTTGCGGCGGCCTTGTGGCCCGAGCCAACGGAGGCATGCACGATGGTCACGAGAGGTTTTTGCTGAGCCAGGAGCGTGGTTTGCTCCGATTGGGGAGTGCTGTGCGTGAGCAGGGGAGCGTCGTCGCTCATCTGCGTCTGATCCATCGATAACTCCCCTTCGACGTTGTAACACGGATTTATCATTGTAGTGCATGAGTGTCACGTTCACGTAAATTTGGGTATGAGCGCAAAGAACGACAACGTTTCGACGAAAGGACGCTTCATGACTACCGATAAGCCGATCGACGTTGCGATTATCGGTGGCGGCCCCGCGGGCTATGCTGCCGCCATTTATGCTGCGCGTGCCAACCTGACGACGACTGTGATTGAGCAGGGCATGTCGGGAGGGCAGATCGCCACAACCAATGAGGTCGAGAACTATCCGGGTTTCCCGCTCCTGAGTGGCGCCGAACTCGGCGAGCGTTTTCAGCAGCATGCAGAGGGCCTGGGAGCACAGGTTACATGGAGCATGGTTACGGGTATCGATTACGATGCCGATGCAGCGTTGTTTACGGTGCATCACTATATGGGCGATACGCTGGCCTCGAGCGTTATCGCTTGCATGGGTGCCACGCCGCGTCCGGCAGGTTTCGCAGGCGAGGATACGTATCGCGGTCGTGGCGTTTCATATTGCGCAACATGTGACGGCATGTTTTTCCGCGGCAAGCAGGTTTTTGTAATCGGTGGTGGCAATTCGGCATGCGAAGAGGCTCTGTTCCTGTCCGACATTGCCAACAGTGTGACCATCGTGCTGCGCCGCGACCAGTTCCGTGCGCCCGATGGTGTTGTTCAGAAAGTACTCGCAAAGGACAATATTACAGTTAGGTACCAAACTAGTATTGTGGAGCTATCGGGCGAAGCCATGCCAACGACGATTACCTTTAAGGACAATGCATCCGGCGAGACTCATACCGAGTCATTTGTGCCCGGCTCGTTTGGCATCTTTGTCTTTACCGGAACGCAGCCCCATACCGAGCTTGTTGAGCATCTAGTCGATCTGGCGCCTGATGGCGGCATTCTGACTGATGAATCCATGGCGACCCGCACGCCAGGTCTATTTGCCGCTGGCGATATCCGTTCCAAACGTTTACGCCAGGTTGTGACCGCTGTTTCGGACGGAGCCATAGCGGCAACGAGCGCATACGCGTTTCTCCGTGGATAAGTACGATAATATATCTTATGTAAGGTTGCTATCTTAAAACATAGTGGTTGGACGGTGCATCAGTGTGCTGTCCAACCACTTTTACTTAGCGGTTATGTGGTATACAAAACTAGATAACCTAGAATACAATATAGAAAATGAACGGAGGCCTCTTATGAACCACGTCAAACATGTTATCCCGATGTCCGATACATCGGTCAGCATTAAGCCGGAGGATATTCAGCCGACGGTGCTGCCGGATGCATTTATTCAGTCCGATATGGTGGGTAAACTCAACGCGTTGAGCCTGCCACGCTATGATCAGCTGCCCAACGTAACGCTCTATCGCGATCAGGTTATTGAATATGTCGCGCTGTGGATGGAGCCGCTTTCGATTTGCGTTGAGCAGCCCGTAATTACGCCTTCGATGATCAATAACTACGTGAAGGTCGGCCTCGTTCCTGCTCCGGTTAAAAAACAGTATGGCCGTGAGCAGATTGCGCGTCTCATCGCTATTTGTATCTTTAAGCAGGTGCTGCCCATCGCTGCGGTTCAGGCGCTCTTTAATATTCAGCGCTTAAGCTACGACGCTCCGACCGCCTTTGATTATGTTGTCGATCAGCTTGAGGCATCGATTCGGGCGGCGTTTTCCGTCGAGCAGACTCCCGTGCCCGATACCGCACATCAGGTTACGCGTGAGTCATTGCTCGTACGCAGTGCGGTGTCGTCCTTCGTTTCGAAGGCGTACCTGATGAGCTACCTCAAGTTCAATGGGTTTAACAGCTAGTTGACGTATAGCACGGGCGGGACAAAGAGCCATCTGTCACTTTGTCCCGCCCGTGCTTTTGATTGGTTGGACCTTATTGGCCCGAAGCCACGCCCATGCCATAGCCGATGATGAGGCCGTGCATCTCGGCATAATATGAATCTAGCCCGTTACAGGGCATGATGATAGTCTTGGAGCCTGGCCAGCGCTCCACAATGCGGCTGGCAAGCGCCTGGGCGCCCGCCTCATTCTCGACATGGTCGATAACGACCTCGCCGCCAGTAAAGCCCTCGGCCTCCATGGTATCGACAATCTTGCCAAGCATCTTCTTTTCGCCACGGGTGTGACCAACGAGTTCAATCTTGCCCGCTTCGCTCGCCGTGCCCAAAATGCGGATATTGAGCTTGTTGGCAATAACACCGGCCGCCTTAGGGATGCGTCCGGCCTTCGCAAGGTTTTCGTAATTGCATAAACTAAAGAGGATCTTGCTCTGCTGCTCTAGGTTATCGAAATAGGCGCAGGCCTCTTCAAACGTAACATCTGGATTGCTTGCCAGATAGCGGTCGAACAGCAGGAAGATCAGGTCCATTTTGCCGCCGGCTCCGCGTGAATTGACCAGATGAATTTGTCGGTCCGGCTCCTCGGCAAGCACCATGTCACGTGCGGTGGCAGCGGCATTGTAGCTCCCCGAGACGCCCTCGGAGATGGGCATGCAGATCGTGTTGTCGGCAAGCTTAAAGAGTTCGGCCCACTCCCCTACGCTTGGACAGGCGCTCGAAGAAGCGCTCGACTCCGCCTGCACGGCGCAATTGAGCTCGTGAACATCGAGCGAGAGATCGTCGACAAATTCACGCTCCCCCACTCGAATCTTAAGGGGTGCAAATGCAAAGGTGGTATGAAGTGCGGTTGGCTGCCAATCGCGAAGATTGCAGCTCGAATCGGAGATAAGCGCCCAGCTCATTGAGGGTCCTTTCTATTTGTTCCTCAACAATTATAGCTGTCTTTCTCATCAATTGGACGGCTATCTAGTTTTGAATACTAGATAGCCGTCCTGATCATAGGGCAAACGGTAGGGCAAAAAGAATGGACCTCGTGACTCAAGATCGCGAGGCCCACGTTCGTTCGCTGTAGTAATAAATTAGTAGCGTACGAAGATGTAGTTGTTGTTCATACCGGCTGCGACGGAGCTGATGATAACGCCCGTCTTGTAGTCGGAAGCATGGATCATCTGGCCGTTACCGATATAGATGCCGGTATGGTAGGAGTTAACCACGACATCGCCGGGTTGCGGATCGGACACGCGGGTCCAACCCATGAAGGTGCCGGTGGTGCCCAGACGGCAGTAGCGCCCCGTGAGGCAGTAGCTTACAAAGCCGGAGCAGTCAAAGCTGTTCGGTCCAATGCCGCCCCAGGAATAAGCGCAACCAAGCTTGCTGTAGGCGCGCGAAACAACGGAGCCGCCGTCAACGGACTGGCTCGGTGCGGAAGGCGTCGGAGTTGGAGCAGGTGTCACGGGCTGCGGCGTGGGGGCAGGAGCGGGCGCGGGCGCAGGCGTGTTGCCGCCGCCGTTGTTGGTCGTACCACCACCATTGTTGGTGTTCTCGGTCGTTCCGGCGGTGTCATTGCTCACCGTGGCCTTTTCGGCGGTGCTGGCGTTGATACCAGCCTGCAGCGCGGCGTTGGCCTCGGCCTCGGCAGCAAGCTCGGCCTGCAGCTGTGAATCCAGGGAGTTCACGACATTCTGGGCCTCAGCCTGCTGGGCATTGAGCTCGTCGACCTTCTTCTGTGTCGCTGCGACGTTCTTCTCCTGCTCGGCCTGCTTATCGGTGAGCTGCTGCTTAAGGTCCTTGACCTCCTGAATGGTTTGGGCCTGCTTGTCGGACACCTTGCCGTAGTAGAAGAGACGGTTGAGCATGTCGCCCAGGTCATCGACACCCGTCAGGACCTGGAGCAAACTCAGGCCGCCTGTCTTGTACTCACCGGCAACGTAGTTAGAGAGCTTGGCCTGGCCTTCGGCGATCTCCTGCTGCTTTTGCGTAATCTCGCCTGCAGTCTGATCAAGCTCCTGCGTCTGCGCGGAGAGTTCATCATGAATTTGCTGGGTTTGCGTGCCGATCTGCTCGAGTTTAGTACGAGCAGCGGCAAGGTCGGATGCGGTATCGGCGTAGGCCGGAGCCACGAGGCCCAGGCCCAAAACACAAGCGAGGGTTGCCGTAGCAGCGCAGCGTGCCATGTTTCTGTGCGTGTTTGCTGTGCGCATGTAGCTTCCTTTCCGGTATCTAAGGGTGGCGGCTAGTCCACCGTTACCAGGCTAAAGAGCTCAACGTCCTCGTTAGAAGGCGTGAGCTTCTTGCGCGGGTTGAGAAACGCAAGCTCAAGGATACAACCGTAACCTACAAGCTTTGCGCCCATATCTCGCACCAGTTTACCTGTTGCCTCGACGGTTCCGCCCGTCGCGACCAAGTCGTCCAGAATCAACACGGTATCTTTAGAGCTGATAGCATCGGCATGGATCTCGATAGAATCCGTTCCATACTCGAGCTCGTAACTCTCGCTTACTGTCTTGCGCGGCAATTTACCCGGCTTACGTGCGGGAACAAAGCCGGCACCCAGGGCGACTGCCACGGGCACACCGACCATAAAGCCGCGGGCCTCGGGTCCTACGACCTTGGTAATGCCCATGTCGGCAAAATGCTCGGCCAGGGCATCCACCATGGCCTTCAGGGCCTCGGGATTGCCAAAGAGCGGCGTGATGTCCTTAAAGACGACTCCGGGCTCGGGATAGTCGGGGATATCGACGATATGAGATTCGAAGTCGTACATGGTGTGACCTTTCATGGATTGCCGAGTGGACGGCGGTTATTTACCCGTGTTAGCAGACGGGTTATGCGAGGGGACGACGACCTTGGACGGTTGCACGAGCGACTCGTCGTGCGCGGCAACCGCGGGGACGCTTACCCCATCGCTTTTTGCCTTGGTGGATTCGGAACGCGCGATCTCCTCATCGAGAGCATCGATGTCAGCGTCCTCGACCACGGCGTTGAGCGACTCAAAGACACGGTTCTTAAGGAGCGCGGTGTGCACACCCTCGGTGAGGTCGTGCAGCTTCTTAAAAGCGCGCTCGAGCTTGGCGTCGCGCTCGTCATCTGAGGTATCCATGCCGAGCATGCTCACGAGAACCTGCTCAAACATCGAAGACTCGCGGTTTGCCGACGATACGTACTGACGCAGGTTGCGCGGCTCAATGTGGAAGCGCGACAGCTCCGAGCAGTAACGGATAATCGGGAAATCTCGGCCATCGACGAGCTCACGGTTCTGCGGGCTCTTGATGATGCGGATAAGATCGTTCTCGGCAAGGGAGCGGATAAACGAAATCTCAACACCGAGCATGTCGGGGATCGTCTCGATGGGGTGCAGTTTTTGCTTGGTCTCCTTAGGCTCCGTCTTAAGCGGAACATCGGACAGCAAGCCCACCTCGTAGGCGAGCGTTGACAGGTCCGTTGCGTTTTCCAAGCGCTGCTTAATGACGTTGAGCGGCATGTAGCGGGTCTTCTGCAGGTGCAGGATGACCTCGAGACGGTCAACGTCTTCCTTGGAGTACTGGCGATACCCCTTAGGCGTACGATGAGGGGTGATGAGCCCCTCATCTTCTAGAAATCTAATTTTTGAGTTCGATAGATCGGGGTATGCGCCTCGAAGTAGGTTGACGACTTGGCCGATACTCAGATAGTTGCGTTCGGCCATTACCTACTCACCGGTTTCGATGCGCTCCGGCGTGCTCTCGTGGTAGATGAGCGTGAACGTACCGATCTGAACGGAAGAGCCGTCGTGCAGCGGAGCCGCGTTGACGATGGCACCGTCGACCCAGGTGCCGTTGAGCGAGCCCAGATCCTCAATACGGGCGCCCAGGCCCTCACGAATAATGCGTGCGTGGCTGCGCGAGACAGTCATGTCGTTGAGGAAGATGCCGTTCGCGGGATCGCGGCCGATGGTGGTCACGTCGTCCTCGAGCTCAAAGGCAGCTCCGGTCTGCGGACCTTTGACGATGGACAGAACCGGAGCGGTGATGCGCACGTTGGCCATAAGGTCGGGAACGGTGACATCGCTCGAAGGAACACGGAAAACGCAGGTAGCGTCCGCAGTCTTATCGTTCTGAGGCATATTGTTAACCTTGTTGTCCATGACAACCCCTATCTAACGCGGACATGCCGCAAAGAATGAACCGTACGTAATCATACCCCAATGAATCAGTCTTCGATTTCGGGGTTGAGAAAGTCGATGTCCTCGTCCTCGGGATGCGCGATGGCCTGTTTAATGGCCACACCGCCCTTAACCGAGTAAATGACAGCGGTGAGCATGGAGAAAATCACGCCGCCGTAGACAAAGAAGATGCCGAGGGGCACCGAGCTACCGTTGAGGCCTGGGAATGCCGTGAACGTGGCGGGCAGCAGATGCCAGCCTTCGATGACGGGGAACCCAAGCAGCATGAGCGAGAAGCCGGTCATGAGCAGTGCCGTGGCAATCTTGCCGGGAAAGACGACGTCGATGGGGCGCCGGTGGTAGTGACGCACGATGAGCGTGCCGATGCCCAGGTAGATATCGCGGCCGATAATGAGCACGCAGACCCAGATGGGAAGCTCGCCGCGGACCACGAGACCCAGCACGCCGGTAAACAGCAGCGCACGGTCGCAGATGGGATCCATTACCTTGCCGAGCCACGAGACCGTTTTGGTCATACGGGCAATCTGACCGTCCATCCAGTCGGTGGAAGCCGCGATGGCATAGATGACAATGGCAACGACACGGTTGTTGTCCGTCACGAACAGGTACAGGAAGACGAGCGTGAGGACCAGGCGCGTAAAGGTGATGAAATTGGAGATCGTAAAGATCTTATTCGACGGGTAATCGGAAGTGCCGATAAGCTCCTTTTTGATCTTCTTCTTGATGCCCACAGGACTCCCCCGCTGGTAAACGACAAAACTTTCGATACTATACCCGTTCTGGCGATGTCTATCCAGCGTAAGCATAGAGAGTCCAGACATGTGGAGGGTGCCTCTGGTCTGCGCGGGATTCTGCATTTGTGTACATCAGCCACCAAAAGCGACATTTTTCGGCATCTTTGGTGGCTGGTATACACGTTTTGATTCGGTGATTACATCGATCGGGAAAGTCGTTGCTTTAAGCAAATGCGTGCGGGTCGAGAAGGGTTGGCACCAAAAGAGCCCAACGGCCGTTACGGCTTCGTTAGAAACGCGCCCCACCATGGATGGTGAACCCGAAAGGTAAGGCGCGCGGGCACGGTGACTCGGCCCGCGCTCCCGGAAGAGAAAGGATAAACCCATGGGTTACATGCTCGAGACGCGCGGGCTCACCAAGCGCTTCGGCCGCGGCGACCAGGCGCAGGACGCCGTGGCCGACGTGAGCCTTCATATCCGCGAGGGCGAGGTGTACGGGCTGCTCGGTCCCAACGGCGCCGGCAAGTCGACAACGCTCAAGATGATCTGCGGGATGCTGCGGCCGACGGCCGGGGAGATCCTCTTTGCCGGGCACGCCTGGCGCCGCGAGGACCTCTACGCAATCGGCAGCCTCATCGAGGAGGCGCCGCTCTACCCCAACCTCACCGCGCGCGAGAACCTGCGCGTGCGCACCACGCTGCTGGGCCTTCCCGAGAGCCGCATAGATGAGGTGCTCGCCGCCGTGGACCTCGTGGACACCGGGAAGAAGCGCGCCGGGCGCTTCTCGATGGGCATGCGGCAGCGCCTGGGGCTCGCGCTGGCGCTGATCGCTCGGCCACGCCTGCTCGTGCTCGACGAGCCCACCAACGGCCTCGACCCCATCGGCATCGAGGAGCTGCGCGACCAGATCCGCGGCTTCGCGGCGGCGGGTACGACGGTGATCGTTTCGAGCCACATCCTCTCCGAGGTGCAGCAGATGGCGGACACCATCGGCATCATCTGCGAGGGGCGCCTCGCCTACGAGGATGCGCTTCGGCCCGGGCAGGACCTCGAGGAACTCTTCATGAGCTTCTGCCGGGAAGGGCGACGAGCACGCGGGGAGGTGGCGGCATGACGGGCGAGAAAGGCGGCCTGCTCGCGGGCCTGCGCGCCGAGGCCCTGAAGTCGCGCCACGCGGCACCGGTTCGCTTGGCCGTGCTCATGGCGCTGCCGATGCCGCTGCTCGGCGCGATGCCCTACCGGGGCGTGCAGATCTTCAGCGCGTGGAACTACTGGTACGCGCTCTTCCTGCCCGTGTCTCTCTCGCTCGTGGTGGCGTGCGTCGCGCGGGCGGACGCGCGCACGCGGATGCGGGGGCTTCTGGGCCTGGGCTTCCCGCTCGGGCGCGCCTGGTGGGCCAAGGCGCTCTGGTGCCTCGCGCTCTGCACGCTCTCGAACCTCGTGGTCTTCGGCATCTACCTCGCGGGATCGGCGTTCTCCTCGCAGGGCCTCACGGCCGCGGGCACGCTCACGATGCTCCTCTGCGCGCTCGTCAACACGGTGACCGCGGCGTGGATGATCCCCGCAGGGCTCTTCCTCACGGCGCGGTTCGGCATGCTCGCGGGCATCTTCTGCCCGCTCGCCGCGCAGCTCGTGGGTGGGTTCGCCTGGTCGCTTATGCCGCTGCCGCAGCTCTTTCCGCCGTCGGCGAGCATGGTCATCCCCACGAGCTTCATCCCCGTGCTGCCGAGCGGCGAGCCACTCGCGGCGGACATGGCGCTCGGCGGGGCGCTCGCGGCGGACGGCATGCTCACGCTGGCGGGCCTTGCGGTCTGCGCGCTCGCGTTCGCCGCGCTCACGGCGGCGGGCGCGGCCTGGTTCGCGCGCTCCGAGGAGAGGTGATGGCCATGACACGACTCTCCGACCCGACGCCGCGCATGACTCTCCCGCGGGCCCTGCTCTCCGAGGCCCTGCGCCTGGCGCGCTCCCCGCTCTCGGCGGTGCACCTCGCCTGCGGCCTGGCAGCCGGTCTTGCCTGCGGTGAGTACTTCTCCGTAGCCCGATTGGACCCGGCGCTGGGCGCGGACGCCTACGTCCAGTTCCTCGGCGCCCTCATGCCGCTCATGTCCGCCATCGTCTGCGGGCTCGCCGTGGACGACGAGCGCGCTGCCGGGCGCCTCGCCAACCTCACGGCGGTCCCCTCGCGCGGGCGCGCCGTCGCGGCGAAGCTGCTCGCCCTTGCGGCGCTCGGCGCGGGCGCGCTTGCCGTGGCGCTCGGCGTGTTCGGGGCCGTGCTCGCCGTTGCCGGGCGCCTGCCGCTCGGGCCCGTTCCGCTTGCGGCCGCCTGGGCGGGCATCGTGCTGGGCAGCCTACCCCTCTACGCGCTGGGGCTCGGCGTGGCCCTGCGCCTCGGCCGCAACGCCGCCATCGGCGCCGGCGCGGCGGGGGTGCTCCTCGCGTTCTTCTCGGTGGGCGGACTTGCGCACGGCCTCATGACCGGCGAGCTCACCGGTGCCCTGGCGACGCCCCTGAGCTGGGTGCCGCTCGCCTGGCCCGCGCGCCTGGGGTCGCTCGGGGTGGAGGCCTTCATCGACGCCGCACGCGCGGCGGGCCCTCTCCTCACGACTGCGCTCGCTAGCCTCGTGCTCACCCTGGCAGCCGACGCCGTCCTTCTCGCCTGGTTCTGCCGCTTCGAGGACGGGAGGGCAGATGCATAGGAAGCCGCTCGCCGCCGTGCTCGTCCCCCCCCCCTCTCCGCAGCGTTTGTCCTGGGCGGGAATGCCCTGCTCGACGCCGGCTGGGGTTCGGCGCTGCGCTCGATCGCCGACCGCGTGCTGCCCAACCCTGAGATCGCAATGTGGGCGCCCGCGGTTGCGCGCAGGGCTCTGGACCGCTGAGCGCGGCGCTAGTACAATTCCGACGAGAGTTTCAGGAGGTCGAACATGGCGAGGATACTGGCAGTGGATGATGAACGGGCGATCCTCGACGCGCTCGCGCGCGTCCTCGGCCGCGACGGCCATGAGGTCGTCAGGGCGGCGGACCCGACGGCGGTCCCGGGGATGGACCTCTCGCGCTTCGACCTCGTGCTCTGCGACGTCATGATGCCGGGGCTCGACGGCTTCGAGCTCGTGCGGCAGATCCGTCCGGACTTCGACGGGCCCATCGTCTTCCTGACCGCGCGCGTGGCCGAGGAGGATGCCGTGGCCGGCTACGGCCTGGGCGCCGACGACTACGTCCGCAAGCCCTTCGGGGCCGCGGAACTGCGCGCCAAGGTCGCGGCCCATCTACGCCGTGAGCGCCGGCCGCGCTCGCACGCCCTCTCCTTCGGGGAGGTGCGGATCGACCTCGGGGCGCGCGACCTCGCCGTGGGCGGCGAGGCCGTGCCGCTCACGCCTACCGAGTACGCCATCTGCGAGTACCTCGCCCGCCACCCCGGGCAGGTCATGAGCCGCGCGCAGATCCGCGAGGCGGTGCTCGGCTGGGAGAGCGACGCCGACGACGCGGCCATATCCATGCAGGTCAGCCGCGCCCGGAGGAAACTCTCCGAGGCCGGTGCCGATCCGATCGCGACCGTCTGGGGGATGGGGTACAAGTGGCAGCTCTAAGGACCGGGGCGCGAGGTCGCGGGGGCATGCCGCTCTCCTTCGTCATCGCGCGCTACTTCGCCTACGCGTTCGCGGCGGTCGCCACGGCGTGGCTCGCCTCGTTCATGGCGCTCTCCGCGGCGATCAACGCGGGCTTCGTCTACGAGGCAAGCTGGGGGCCGGCCAATGTGCGCGAGGTCGCGGAGGGCCTGGCACGCGACGGCGTCTGCGGACAGCAGGACGTGCCGACGGCGTACCGCTACCTCATCCTGAATAAGGACGGATACGTGCTGATGACAGACCTCGATGGCACGCGGCTCGAGGACGCGACGGAAATGGCCCGTGCGGCACTCGCCGCGGATCCGGGCACAGTGGAGATCGAGGGCGGGGGCTCGGGCCTCACCTACGCCGCGTTCCCGCTCAAGGGCGGCGGGGCCTGCGCACTCGTCAGCGAGTACCTGCCGCAGTGGGTCTCGCGCGATCTCGCCAGCCTGCTTCCCAACCCGCAGAACCTCATGCTCGTCGGCGCCGCTGTGGGAAGCGCGCTCGCGCTCGCGCTCGTGGCGCGCCGTGCGAGCCGCGTGATCTCGCGCAAGATGGCGCCGCTCGCGGAGGCGGCGGGGCGCGTCGGCGCGGGGGAGCTCGACTTCGCGGTCGGCAGCACCAACGTGCGTGAGGTGAACGACGTCCTCGCCGCGATGGACGCCATGCGGGCCTCCCTCGCCGAGTCGCTCGAGGCCCGCTGGGCCGCGGAGCGGGGGCAGCGCGAGCAGATGGCGTCGCTCGCCCACGATCTCAAGACGCCGCTTACCGTGCTGCGCGCCAACGCCGACTTCGTGGCGGAGGAGCTGGAAGATGAGAATGACGGCGACCTCTCGGCCGCCGCGCGCGACATAGCCGGCGGTGTCGAAAGGCTCGACGGCTACGTGCGCCTGCTCATCGAGGCCTCGCGCGGGTCCGGCGGGGCGGAGAGGGCCCCCATGCGGCCGGCCGAGCTCTGCGAACAGGTCCTCGCCGAGGCCGCCCAGATCGCCCGGGCGCGAGGCGTGACGCTCGACGCGGCCACGGGCCCCGCTGTCGCGAACGCGCCCGAGGCCCCGCTCGACCGAACCGCCCTGGCGCGAGCCGCCGCGAACCTCGTGGCCAACGCCGCCGAGCACGCGCGCTCGCGTGTGGCGGTCTCCTGCGACGTCGCGGGCGGACACCTCGTCATCGAGGTGGCCGACGACGGACCGGGCTTCTCTCCCGCCGCCCTCGAACGCGGCTGCGAGCGCCTCTTCACAGACGACTCGTCCCGCTCCTCGCGCGACGGAGGCCGCCACTACGGGCTCGGCCTCCACGTCGCCTCCGAGGCCGCGAGCGCCCACGGGGGCTCCGTCTCGCTCGCCAACAGCCCCTCGGGCGGCGCGGTGGTCACCATCGCGGTCCCCCTGTGCGGGATCTGACGACTTCCTCGTTGTCTACCTCGACTGCGATATGTCGCTCGCCGAGGCCGCGACGAGATGGTGTTGCGTCTGCTCCGCTTGGTGCTTCTAGCTCAAATTTGATCTGATGTAAGGCCCGTGCAATCCTGCATGGGCCGTTCTTTTGGCAATTGCTCGACCGATTCGTGGCTTGAATCACAAATTATCGAGTTAAGGAGACATGGGATCACACAGCGGCTCTCAGAGCGTCTGCCGCACTCCCCCGTCATTTCCTCTGCGTCATCGTATAGAGCCCATCCTGGTTAGCGTTTCGTTGCAACAGCCCACTTGTCCACCGATCAAGTGAACTACTGGAATAAATACAGCGACACGCTTGTTCGTTACAGTCGCTATATCTGTGTAAATCGCCGCGATAAATACAGCCCGTACTCGGCTGTATACCAGCTACGCGTATGTAGATTCATATCGCGGTAATAAATCGGCTCAAGTGCGTGCAAAACGCGCAAGTAACCGCAAAAGGCGACTATCGCGTAGGTAGATTTTTGGCACCCTGTTGCTTAATGAAAATTAAGCAATTGCTTAAAACAAAAAAGGTCAGGCACTAGGTGCCTGACCTGCAAACTTCTGGTCGGGACGACTGGATTCGAACCAGCGACCCCTTGACCCCCAGTCAAGTGCGCTACCAAGCTGCGCCACGTCCCGAAGCTTTTGTTTGTTGCTCTGCTCTCGCTCGCAACAGGGAGTATATTAACCCGAAACTTTGTCCTTGTGCAAGAACTTTTTTACAAATTTTGAAGCAAGTCCAAAATTGTATCTGCGAGCTGGGGTTTTGTAAGCACGGGAAGTTCTTGCGTACCCGTTGTACTCACAATCCAGGCCTTGTTGGTATCGGTTCCAAAGCCCGAATCGGCGCGCGATACATCGTTGGCGATAATGGCATCGCAACCCTTGCGGTCGAGCTTTCGCTGTGCGTACTCCAGGACGTTATCGGTCTCGGCCGCAAAGCCGATCACACGGCGCTCGCCCTTCGGGCGCGAAAGCTCGGCCAAAATATCGACCGTCTCGGCCAGTTCGATGCGATCCAGACGCTCGTTGGCCTTTTTGAGCTTATGGTCGGCAGGGGCTGCGGGCGTGTAGTCAGCGACGGCAGCCGCACAAATGGCCGCATCGGCCGACTGGAAGGCGCTCAGCGCCGCCTCCAGCATCTCTGAGGCGGTTTGCACGCGCACGCACTCCACGCCGTGGGGAACGTCGAGCGATGTCGGTCCCAGCACGAGCGTGACGGCGGCACCGCGACGTGCGGCCTCCCCCGCCAGGGCGATACCCATCTTGCCCGAAGAACGGTTGCCAATGAAGCGCACGGGGTCGATCGGCTCATGCGTGGGGCCGGCGGTAATGACGATGCGCTTGCCCGCCAGGTCTTGTTGCACGGGATTGAGCACCTCGTAGACGGCCTCGACGACTTCCTCGGGTTCGCTCATGCGTCCCGTGTCCACGTCGCCGCAGGCAAGGTAGCCACTGCCGGGTCCCACCACGTGGACGCCGCGCTCGCACAGCGTGGCCATATTGGCCTGCGTGGCCGACGCCTTCCACATGCCGTTGTTCATAGCGGGTGCGATCACGATGGGGCGCGGTGTTGCCAGCAGCGTGGTGGAGATGAGGTCATCGGCGATGCCGTTGGCCATCTTGGCGATAATATTGGCCGTCGCGGGCGCCACGACCACCAGATCGGGCTCCTGCGCCAGCGAAATGTGGTGGATGGGGTCGGAAGGATCGTCGAATAGCCCAACCGCGACCGGCTCGTTGGTGAGCGCGCGGAAGGTAAGCGGCCCCACAAACTCCGTGGCATGCTCGCTCATAACGACTTTGACACGTGCGCCGCGCTTTTGCAGCAGGCGCACGATATTGCACGACTTATAGGCGGCGATCCCGCCGGTAATGCCCAGCAGGATCGTTTTTCCCTCAAGTTGCATTGAATTGTTGGATGCCGCCGTCATCGCTAGGCTTCCTTACTCGGGAGCACCAGGAGGCGGTGGCAGTACGGACAGTGCGTAATCTCGCTACCGTCGTGGTTGAGGTCGCTCATGGACGATGCCTGCAGCGCGGTGTGGCAGACCGTGGGGATGTTGCCCTGGATGGTCTCGACGGCCAAGCCGCGGAACTGCTTGAGCAGACGCTCGTAGTCGCTGAGCACGTCGGTGGGCAGCGTAGCGGCCAGCGCGGTGCGCTCCTTGGTGGCGGCATCGATCTGGGCCTGGAGGTCGGCTGCCTTGGCGCGGGCGGCCTTGGTGTCGGCCTTCACGCCCTCCTCGAACTTGGCGATGATTGCCTGTGCGCGAGCCTCGCGGTCGAGCGCCTCCTTGTGGGCGACTACGACGTCCTTGCGGGTGTGCTCGATCTTGTCCAGGCGCTTGGCCAGGGTGGCGAGCTCGTTTTCCAGGTCCTGTACCTCGCGGTAGTCAGAGCCGTCAACGTGGCGCTTCTTAGCGGCCTCAATGGCGTTATTGGTCTGGATCTCGGTGGTGTTGAGATCGTCGAGCTCAATATCCAGGTCCTTGCGCTGAGCGTAGAGCTTGGTCATTTCGGCCTTGAGCTTTACATAGGTCTTGCGCTTGGAAGCGAGCTCCTTGAGCTCCGGCATATTGGCAAGTTCGCTCTTGTTGCGGGCGAGCTCCAAATCGATCTGTTGCAGCTTGAGTAGCGTAGCGCCGGCGCTCATAAGTTCTCTCCTTTTGTCACAGTCCACCATTGGCAAGGGTTCAGTATTTTAATCGCATGACGGGGGTCAACTCCGGCGTCAACTGCAGAGTTCATCAATATATCAACGAACGGCTCCTCGGAGCGGTCGTGGCCGAGCAAGATCACCGGCAGACCGCGCAGAGTGAGGTCCTGTGCCGCGTGGTAGCCCGCCTCGCCCGTCACGACAACATCTGCGCCCGCGGCGATGGCGAGCTCTCCGAAGTCGCCCAGGGAGCCGCCCAAAATGGCGACGGTGCGGCACGGGCGATCAGCTTTGCCCCACACACGCGGGTCGCTGCCAAAGGCCGTGGCGGCACGGGTGGCAAGATCGCGCAGCGTGCACGGGTCGTTGAGCGTTGCAAGTGCGCCCAGGCCGGTGGCCTCGGGGTCGTCCACGTGCTCCAGTGAGCTCACGGGTGCGGCACCCAGCAGCTTGCTCAGGCAGATACGTGCCTCGTGCGAGCGGTCCAGGTTGGTGTGGAGCGAGATAATGCTCACGCCGCAACGGGCTGCCTCGTAGAGCGCCGCGCTGCATTGGGGGCGCGTCGCACCGGGCGGGCAAAACGCCTCGGGCGCCTTGATATAGATGGGATGATGCGTTAGCAGCACGTTGGCGCCGGCCTCCTGGGCGCGGTGCACATTGGCTTCGGTCGCATCGAGTGCGCAGGCAACACCGGTAATCTCCGCGGCAGGGTCGCCGACGGAAAGTCCTACATGGTCCCAGCTCTCGGCATTGGTCTTGGGATAGCGTGCCAGCAGCGCGCGCTCAAGCTCGGCGACGATCATGCGGCGCCTACGATCGAGAGCAGCGTCTGGGCAAACTCGTCCAGATCGTCCGGATTCACGCGGTCGTCAAAGGAAATGCGCAGTGCGCTCAATGCCTGCTCGCGACCGATGCCCATCGCGCTTAAAACATGGCTCGGGTCCATGCTGCCGCTCGAGCACGCCGAGCCGGCCGAAACCTCAAAGCCGGCGGCGTCGAGCTTAATGATGAGTTCCTCGGAGTCCATGCCATCAATGTAGATCGATACCATGCCGGGCAGACGGTCGGCTTGCGCGTAGTCACCCATGGTGGCGTGAATGCGCGGGTGGGCCGTAAGCGTGGCGTAGAGCTTGTCGGAAAGGGCTTGCAGCTTCGCGCGCTCCTGAGCCACATGGGGCGTCAGAGACGAGGCGGCAGCGGCAAAGGCGAGCTGCGTTCGCAGGTCCTGCGTGCCCGCGCGACGACCGGCCTCCTGTCCGCCGCCAAAGATGCGCGGGCGCAGCGGCGTGCGGCTCTTAAGGTAGAGTGCGCCAGATGCCACGGGACCGCCAATCTTGTGGGCTGCGACGGACATGGCGTCGACGCCCAGCTCGGTGACATCGAGCGGAATATGCAAGTAGCCCTGGATGGCATCGGTGTGGAACAGGGCACCTGCGGTGTGCGCAGCTGCGGCAAGCTCGCGGATGGGCTGCACCACGCCGGTCTCGTTGTTGGCGGCCATGATGCTTACGAGCGCCACGTCGTCGCCGAGCAGCTCGATGAGCGCGGCAGGTTCAATGTAGCCCGCACGGCAGGGCTGCACCAGGTCGACGGTAAAGCCGGCGGCACGCAGCAGCGGCAGGTTGTCCAGAATCGAATCGTGCTCGATGGCCGAAACGATTACACGACCGCGCTTGCGATCGCGCTGACGAGCGCCCTCGGCAAGACCGAGCAGCGCCAGCTGGTTGGCTTCGGTGCCGCCGTTGGTCAGTACAATCTCGGACGGGCGGACGTGCGCGCCAAAGCTGCGGGCGATTTCGCGACGTGCAACCTCCAGACGCGCGGCAGCCTTGCGGCCGAGCGAATGCAGCGAGTTGGGGTTGACGCCGGCAAGCTCGCTGTCGTCGTACTCGCGCTGCGCAAGGAGCGCCTCGGCGCGCATTGGCGTCGAGGCGGCATAGTCAAGATTCACGGGTATGCGGTTTTGACCTGCGGTCATAAGGGTTTATGCCTCCTGTGCGGCCTCGTTGCCCAGCTTCTGCAGCAGCGCAACCTCGGCAGCGGGATCTTCGGACTTAAATACGGCAGAACCGGCCACGAGCACGTTGGCGCCGGCCTTGACGACCTCGGCAATGTTCTTGGAAGAAATGCCACCGTCGACCTCGATGAGGGGCGAAACGCCGTGACGCTCGCACATGGCCTTGAGCTCGTGAAGCTTTGCGATGGTGCCCGGGATAAAGCTCTGGCCGCCAAAGCCCGGGTTCACACTCATGAGCAGCACCATATCGACGACGTCGATGATGCTCTCGAGCACGCACACGGGGGTGGCGGGGTTGAGCACCACGCCGGCCTTAACGCCGCGCTGCTGCAGATGGGTGAGCGTGCGGTGCAGGTGCGTGGAGGCCTCGTAGTGTACGGTGATCATATCGGCGCCAGCGTCTGCGTACCAATCGACCGTCTCGTCGGTGTTCGACACCATGAGGTGCGCGTCGACCGGTACATTGGTGGAGCGCTTGACGGCCTTGAGGATGTCAACGCCAAAGGTGAGGTTGCCGGTAAAGTGGCCGTCCATGACGTCGAAGTGCACGTAGTCGGCGCCGGCGATCTTGTCGAGTTCGCCCTTGAGGTTGGCCATGTCGGCCGAGAGGACGGACGGAGCGATTTTAATGGAACCCATGGTAGTAGCCTTTCTGCGCTAGTCGGTGAGTCCGTAGAACTCTTGAGAGGGGACGCGATCGGTAAGAATCTCGAGCGCCCTATCCAAAGTAACACCGTTGTAGAGCGTTTGCTCTACGGCAAAGGTGAGCGGAATGTCTACGCCCAGTGAACGGGCGAGCTCGCTGACGCTGCGGGCCGCGACGGCGCCCTCCACCACCATATGCGTGCGCGCTTGGTACTCGTCGAGCGAAACACCGTGGGCAAACTCGTAACCAAAGGTGCGGTTGCGCGAATGCTCGGAGGTACAGGTGGCAATGAGGTCGCCCATGCCTGCAAGCCCCATGCAAGTCATAGCTTGACCGCCGCGGGCGTGCACCAGACGGCTGATCTCGGCCAGGCCGCGCGTCATGATGAGGGCGAGCGTGTTGTCGCCTGCGCCCGAACCGGCGGAGATGCCGCACACGATGGCGATGACATTTTTCATGGCGCCGCAGACCTCGACACCGGTCATGTCCTGCGACAGGTAGATGCGGAATGCCGTGGACAGGAGCAGGTCCTTAAAGGTCTCCCCTATCTGCGGATCTTCGCTGGCGATGACGGCGGCCGAAAGCCCGCCGCGGCAGATCTCCTCGGCATGGTTGGGGCCCGAGAGGGCCGCCACACGCCGCTCGTTGCCGATCTCGCTGGCGATGACCTCGCTCATGAGCAGTCCGGACTCGGGCTCAATGCCCTTGGTAAGGCAGAGCACCGGGGTGTCGGCGGCGATGAAGGGCGCTGCCTGATGGCATACGCTGCGCAGGTGTGTGGAGGGCACGGCAAAGATGATGGCGTCGGCGGCGTCGAGCGCTTGCGCCAGGTCCGTCGTGGCGACGACGTTGCCGGGCAGCTCGTAGTCCACCAGATACCGGGGGTTGCAGTGCTCGCCATTGATGCCGGCGGCCGTCTGCTCGCTATGGGCCCACATGGTCACGCGCTCGGTTCGCGCGGCGGCAAGGCCGGCGACGGCGGTTCCCCAGGAGCCGGAGCCAATCAGCGCAACATTCATGACTCTCTCCTACTTATCGTCGGGCTCGGTGACGCGCTTGGTAAACGAGAGCTTGGACTCCTTACCACACGTGAGCTTTTTGATATTCGCGCGATGGGCCCACACCACGGTGATGCCGATCAGCGCCATGCAAAACTTAAGGCCCAGGCTGCTGTATGGAAAGACCGCACAAGCGGCGATGGGAAGGCCGATGGCGGCGGCAAGCGAGCCCACCGACACGTATTTGGTAATGGCGACGGCTACGATAAACATGCCCAGCAGCGACAGGCCAATAGGCCAGTACCAGGCGAGGATGACGCCCAGACCGACCGCGATGCCCTTGCCGCCGTGGAAGTTGAGGTATGGCGAGAAGATGTGGCCCCATACCGCTGCCAGGCAGATGACGCCAAGCATCCAATCGCCGGGAGCTCCGGGTGCCATGATATTCGGCGGAAAGCCATAGCCTAGATCGGCGATAAGCGGGCGGGCGATAAGAACGCAGACGGCGCCCTTCAGGCAATCGAGCAGCAGCGTGAGCGCCGCGACCTTGGGACCAGCCACGCGCAGCGCGTTGGTGGTGCCGATGTTGCCGGAGCCCGCATTGCGAATGTCGGTGTGGTTGAACACGCGGCCCAGGATCAGGCCAAACGGAATCGCTCCGATAAAGAACGAGACCACGGCGCAGATGGCGGTCAGAAGAATCGGATTATGCATCCTTTTGCTCCTTCTTCCTAAAGAAGAGTCGTATGGGCGTGCCGGCAAAATCGAAGGTCGAACGCATGCGGTTCTCCACGTAGCGCTGGTAGGTGTCGTTGACCAGGTCACTGTGGTTGACGAAGAACGTAAACGTCGGCGGGTTGACGCCCGTCTGGGTCACGTAGTGCATGCGCAGGCGGCGCTTGCCGTCCACTACGGTGTGGCCAAACTCGCGCAGGTCGGTGAGGAACGCGTTGAGGCGCGAGGTGCTAATCTTCTGCGAGCGCGTCTTTTCGGCGGCGTCTACCATCGCCCAGATCTTCTCGACGCTGCGGCCGGTGAGAGCAGAGATGCGCAGGTACTGGGCCCAGGGAGCCATGACGCCCAGACGGCGGTCGATGGTCTCCATGCAGGCCTCGCGCTTACGGTCGTCGTCGAGCAGATCCCACTTGTTGAGCAGCACAACGATGGCGCAGCCGCGCTCGATGGCAAGACCCATGACCTTCTGGTCCTGCTCGGTAACGCCCACGGAGGCGTCGACGACGAGCAGCGCCACGTCGGCGCGGTCGATGGCGCGCAGGCCGCGGACCATGGAGTAGTACTCGATGTTCTCGTACACGGTGCTCTTCTTGCGGATGCCCGCGGTGTCGACCATGCGGTAGTGCTTGCCGTTACGCTCGACGACCGTGTCGATGGCGTCGCGCGTCGTGCCGGCAATGTTGGACACGATAGAACGGTCGGCGCCCAGGATGCGGTTGAACAGCGACGACTTGCCGGCGTTGGGGCGGCCGATGATGGCCACGTTCAGCGCGTCGGGGAACTCATCGGCGACCTCGTCTTCTTCCTCGGGAAGCAGGGCCACGATATCGTCGAGCAGGTCGCCCGTGCCATGGCCATGCAGGGCCGAGAGCGGCGTGGGCTCGCCGATACCGAGCGAATAGAACTCCCAGATGCTGTCGTTTTCGCGATCGGGGTTGTCGAGCTTGTTCACCAGCAGAAAGACCGGCTTGTCGCAGCGCTTGAGCATGCGGGCGACCGACTCGTCCTCCTCGGTGACGCCGGTGCGGCCATCGACTACAAACAGGATGACTGCGGCTTCCTCGGCGGCGGCGAGCGCCTGGTCGCGGATGGACGTGGCAAAGACGTCGTCGCTCTTGAGCGGCTCGATACCGCCCGTGTCGACGATGGTGAACTCGCGGCCGTTCCAATCGGCCGTGTGATACGAGCGGTCGCGCGTGACGCCGCGAGACTCGTGGACGATGGCGTCCGAGGTCTGGGCCAGGCGGTTAACGAGCGTGGATTTGCCCACGTTGGGGCGTCCGACGACGGCGACGATAGGTTTCATCTGCTCTCCTTTAATGGGTAGGTTCAGTGGAAGTGTTAGAGTCGGCAGGCACAATGCCAAGGATATGCTCCAGGGTATCGAGCAGCTCATGCGGCATGGTCGACACCACATGAACCTCGGCGCCGCGACTGGTAAGGCTTGCGAGTAAATCGTCCCGATGATACTCGTCAAGCGTCATGCCGTCAGCGTTGAACATGAGCTTAGGCACAAAGAGCATAACCCCCGACAGATCTTGGGGCAGCTGCTCCAAGATGTCACACGCGACGATGAGGCCGGTCACGTCCACGTTGCCGCCAAAGTAGCGGTTCTTGATGGCCGTGACAGTGCCGGCGAGTCCCTGGGGCGACTCCACAAAGCGGGCCACCGTGTCGCGTGCGCTGGCGCCCGAGAGGCACAGCAAATGCTGGCTGCGGGCGGCGATGGCCTCGCGGACGCGGGCCAGACGCTCGGTATAGGCGGCAAGCACGTCGTCGGTCTCGTCTAGATACGAGCGGATCATGCCGATGCCGTCGTAGTACTGCGGGTAACCGTCGTAAAAGTCTGCCTCTGGAGGATCGATGCCGGCGTCCAGATAGAACTCGTCGCTCATCTGGAAGGTGTGGCGGCCAAAGCGCTCATAGGCGCGGTCCTGGAACGGTCGGATCATGGCAATGGTCTCGCGCGCCAGTTCGGGCTTGTCGCTGTATGACCAGCTAAAGCGGTTTTGGTGTTTGGTAAAACCGAGCGGCACAATGCCCAGGCTTGTGATTTGCTCGTGCTCCTCGCAAAAGCGCAGGGTCTTTTCCAGCTCCTCGCCGTCGTTCATGCCGGGGCACAACACGATCTGCGCGTGAATCTCGATGCCGGCGGCCATGATGGTCTCGAGTACGTCCATGCCTCGCTGGGCGTTACGGCCCATCATACGACGGCGGACGTCGGGGCTCACAGCGTGGACCGACACGTTCATGGGACTCATGTTGCGCTGGATGACGTTTTGCACGTCCTCGTCGGTGAGGTTCGTAAGCGTGACAAAGTTGCCTTGCAAAAAGCTTAGGCGATAGTCGTCGTCGCGAATATAGAGCGTGGAGCGGCCGCCCTTGGGGAGCATGGTCATAAAGCAGAACACGCAGGCGTTGACGCAGGTACGCATGCCGTCGAAGATGGGGCCATCGAACTCCAAACCCCAATCCTCGCCGGGAAAGCGGTCGAGCTCGACGGGGGTGACGGTGCCGTCGCGCGGGTCGAAAACCTCGAGGTCGACGGTATCATCGTCGGCCTCCCAGAGCCATACGATCATGTCGGTGAGCGCCTCACCGTTGACCGTGAGCACGCGCATGCCCGGCTCGATACCCACATCCCACGCGGGCGATTCGGGACGCACGTTCTTTACGAGCGCGCCCTCACCCGGCTCGGGGTCGCGGCTGCGCCCGTAATCGGCCACCTCGGCGGCGTATGCGGGTACGGTCTGGTCCATGGTTAGCGGCAAAGCTCCTTGATGCGCTCGACGGCGCGCTCGATGTGTTCTTGCGGGGTGGAGGCTCCGGCAGTGATGCCGATGTGGTGAGCGTCGGTAAACCACGCGGCTTGGAGCTCAGAAGCTTCCTCGATGTGATACGTGCGCTCGCAGGCGTCTGCGCAAATCTGCGCCAGGCGGCGGGTGTTGCCCGAGTTCTTGCCGCCCACGATGACCATGCAGTCGCAGCGGTTGGCAAGTGTGGCTGCTGCCTGTTGACGCTCACTCGTGGCGGCGCAGATGGTGTTGATCACGCGCAGCTCCTGCACGCGCGGGGTGATAGCAGCCACGACCTCGGCCAAGTTCTGCGCAGTCTGGGTGGTCTGCACAACCAAGCCCACTTTACCCTTGAGCGACAGCGCGTCCGCATCGGCAGCGCAGCTCACGACCTGCGCGTCATCGCCGGCGTGGCCCAGGATGCCCTCGACTTCGGGGTGGCCCGGCTCGCCCACGACGATCACGCGGTAGCCCTCGCGCACCAGGCGCTCGGCCGCCACGTGGACCTTCTTCACGTAGGGGCAGGTGGCGTCGTCGACGTTAAGGCCACGCTCGCGAGCGGCATCAATGACCTGCGGCACCACGCCGTGGGCGCGGATGATCACAGTGCCCGACGTGGCGTCGTCCAAGGTGTCGGCCAGACCGACGCCTGCCTCGGCGAGCTCGCGTACCACGATCGGGTTATGGATGAGCGGACCCAAGGTATGGACCTGAGTGCACTCCCCTGCCTGCGGCGCAGCGGCCAGCGCCATATCGAGCGCACGCTGTACGCCGTAGCAGGTGCCGGCGTGGGCAGCGATTTCGATAGTGGGGGCGTCTGCCTTGCCGGGCACAGCCTCGGCGGTGTTCATGACTTCCTCGTCCATGGCTAGAACCTGCCCGGGTGCTCGGCGCACAGGTCATCACGCATGGCGTAGACGCGACTCATGGCTTCGGACTCAAACCAGGCTAGGCGCTCCTTGCGCTTGAGCTCGGCAGGCGCGTCGGAAAGCGAAATTGACTTGCCGGCGCGGATCCAGCACTTTTTGGGGCGCATGATCTTTTTGCCCGCAGGCGTAATATCGGACCAGCCGCAGATGGCGAGCGGGTTGACGGGTGCCTTACCCATCTGGGCGATGAGCGCAAAGCCGCCGTGGACCTCGGGCTTGATCTCGCGCGAGCGGATGCGCGTACCCTCGGGGAAGATCAGGACGTCCTCGCCGCGTTGCAGCGCATGCTGGGCGGCGCGCAGGCACTTCATATCGGCAGTACCACGCTCCACGGGGATGCCGCCAACGCGGCTAAAGGCCCAGCGCACAATCTTGCTCTTGGCGAACTCGGACTTAAAGATGGGACGAATGCGGCGCCCCCCAAAGAACAGCGCCGTCTCCACGGCCAAGAGCTCGGCCATCGAGGTGTGGTTGCAGATGACCACGCTGCCGCGGCCGTCCTGGCGCTCAAACAGCAGATCGGCATCTTCGACCTTCCAACGCCACATGAGCTTGGAGAAGGCCCAAAGGATGGCCATGACTACGACGACGGTACCGCGGATGAGCGCCGGGAACTCGGCGTAGGGGGCGTTGTAATAGTCCTCGGGCGTCTGCTTAAACAGGCGCATGGGCTACCTCCTTTGGTTGATGAGGCCCTCGATAATGCGGACGACCTCGTCGATGGTATGGGCGGTGGAGTCGACGTGCACGGCGTCCTCGGCGGGAACGAGCGGCGCGACCTCGCGGCTGCTGTCGAGTTTATCGCGCTGTTTGAGGGCGTCGAGGGTCTCGTCGACCTCGGCCTCGAGCTGCTCGGTGGTGAGCGGCTGGGCGTCGTTCTGGTGGCGCTGCAGCACGCGGCGGCGGGCGCGCTCGCGCGGGTCAGCGGTCAGGAAGACCTTGACTTGCGCGTTGGGGAACACGACGGTTCCGATGTCGCGACCCTCGGCCACGATATCGCGGTCCTCTGCGGCGCGGCGCTGATGGATGAGCATGGCCGCGCGCACGCCCGGGTAGGCCGAGACCTTGGACACGTTGGCGTCGACCTGCGGGGTGCGAATGGCAGCCGAGGCGTCCTTGCCGTCAATGGTCAGGCGCGTGTCTTCGCCAGTTCCGTTGGTAAAGCGGATTTCGATCTGCTCGGCGAGGGCGTCGATGGCCGCCTCGTCGTCCAGGTCGATGCCGCGGTCGAGCGCGGCGAACGTGACGGCGCGATACATGGCTCCCGTATCGAGCTTGTTAAAGCCCAGCTGGCGGGCGATCTCCTTGGCGATGGTGGACTTGCCGGAACCGGCGGGGCCGTCGATGGCGACGATCATGCAATGCTTCCTTTCGGTGGTTGACGTGCTGGTATGGTTCGCGGGCGTTGGGGCGCGGCGGGTTGCCTAGCCTGTGTAGCGCTCGCGGTAGGTGTTGCGCTTGGGTGCGGAGCCGTGGCTGCCGTGGTGACGCGTGCGGCTGGCGGGCGTGTCTTGGGGCTTGCCGCCGTTGCGCTTGGCGCTCGCCTGCTTGGGCGGGATGCCGCCGCTTTTAAGGATCTGCACCTCGCGGTCGGTGAGCTCGCGCCACGAGCCCTTGGCCACGCCCTCGAGCTCAAGGCCGGCAAAGTTGCAGCGGTGCAGGCGGATCACAGGATGGTGAATCTTGCCCAGCATGCGCTTGACCTGGTTTTTACGACCCTCGCGGATTATGACCTCCACGGCGGTGGTGCCGGGTTTGACGCCCTGGGGAGCTACGGCCTCGGCCTCGCGCGCGTTGATGACGCGGCAGATCGCCGGCTGGCACAGGCCGTCGTCGAGCTCGATGCCGCTGCGGAGTGGTTCCAAGTCGCGGTCGGACAGCCGTCCGTCCACGAGCGCCTGGTAGGTCTTGTAGACGTGCTTGCTGGGGTGCAGCAGATCCTGCGACATGTCGCCGTCGGTGGTAAAGAGCAAAAGGCCCGTGGTGTCGCGGTCCAGGCGGCCCACTGGAAACAGGCCCGGAAAGCGGTCGCGCGGGACCAGGTCGGCCACGCAAGGGCGCTCCTGCGGGTCGCTCATGGTGGTGAGGTAGCCGGTCGGCTTGTAGAGCATCAAGTACACGGCGCCCTGGTTGAGCTTGACGGGCATGCCGTCGACCTCGATGTGATCGTGGTCGACATCGACCTTGGTGCCCAGCTCGGTCGCGACCTCGCCGTTGACGGTCACGCGGCCGGCGGTCATTAGGTCCTCCGAGCCACGGCGGCTCGCCACGCCCGCGCGCGCCAAAAAGCGCTGCAGGCGCATGGTGTGCGGATAGACGGGCTGGGCGTCGGTGGCGGGTACTGCGTTACCCATGGCGCGCGTCTCCCCTACTTCGTTAGTCCTCGTCATGCAAATCCTCCGAGGTCTCGTCGACGACCAGGGTTTCCAAGTCCTTGACTGCCTCAACATCTTCAACATCGGTATCGAGCAGTTCGCGCTCTTCGTCCAGGTCATCGGCCTGCTCCTCGAGCGTGGACTGAATGCTGCGGCCGCTCAGGCGCTCGCGGATAAACTGACGCGATTGCTCGTCGGGGGCAAACTGCTCCAGGTCGGGCAGGTCGCGGGTGGAGCGCAGACCGAACTTTTCCAAGAAGGCGTTGGTCGTGCCGTAGATGATGGCTTGACCTCGCTGGGGGTCGCGGCCGAGCTCGCGCACTAGACCTTTGTCGACGAGCGACGCGATGACGCCGTCGGAATTGACGCCGCGGATGCCCTTGACCACCTCGCGCGTCACAGGCTGGTGGTATGCGATGACGGCCAGGGTTTCGAGCGCCGCCTGGGACAGCTTTTGCGTGTCCCAGCTCAACACATAGGCCTCGACCACGTCGTGGTAAGCGGGGTGCGTGAACAGGCGCCAGCCGCCGGCGACCTCGCGCAGCTGAAAGCCACGGTTGGCCTCCTCGTACTCAACCTTGAGCTCGGCGAGCAGCGACGCGCACTCGCCGGGGGCGATATCCAGTGCGCCGGCCAGCGCGGGCGCACTCACCGGGTCGCTCGACACCAGCAGCAGCGCCTCGAGGGCGCCTTTGAGGCTGTTTGCCTCCAGCGTGGAAAGGGTTGACATGGTTGCGGCTCCTATTCGGTGAGCTCGGGGCCCTCGCCGGGCACGTAGGCCTCGGCGCCCTCGACGCGGTTGATGCAGATGGTTCCAAAGATCTCGTCCTGGCTCAGCGTGAGCGAGCCGCGCTTGGCGAGCTCCAGCATGGCCAGAAAGGTGACGACGAGCTGCTCGGTGGTGGCATCGCCGTCCAGTAGCTCGCGGAAGGTGCAGGTTTGGTGCGCCATGGTAAAGCGGTCGACTGAGGCCACGGTCAGGTCGAGCGGCACGCGATGCGGCGCCACATGCTCGGCCTCCAGCAGGAAGGTCTGGCGCTTGCCGTCCAGGTCGGCACAGATGACGGCGAGACCGCGCAGCGTGATGCCGGCAAGGTGGTCGGGCATGAGGCCTAGGAACTCGGGGTCGGGGCCGGCTACGCGCGGATGCATGCGGCTTTCGGCCTGCATGCGCGCACCGAGGGCCGCAGCCGCGCCTTTAAACTGCTTGTAGGCGATCAGGCGCTGAATCAGGACCTCGCGTAGGGCGTCCCCGTCGAGCGTGCTAAGTTCTTCGAGGTCATCGTCGATCTCGTCATCGTCATCGGCTTTGCGCGGGGCCTCCTGCGGCACCAACGAGGCGGCCTTGATGTCCAAAAGGGTTGCTGCGACCAGCAAAAAATCGCTCGCCACGTCCAGGTCCAGCGCCTCGATGCGCTCGGCTTCGGCAAGGTACTGCTCGGCCACCTCGCTGATGGAGATAGCGCTGATATCTACTTTTTGGCGGGTTACCAGCTGCAGCAGCAGGTCGAACGGTCCGCTGTAGACCTGCGTCGACACGCGATACGACATCTTCGACCTCCTTTGACGGCGCCTTCGCGGCGCGGTTTGGGTGCATGTTACGACCGTTTTGCACGGTCGACCTGTAAGTTTACCTTAGATGCCGGCGATTGCGAAGTTGAGCAGCTGCTCAGCAAGCGGATACACGGTAACGTCGAAATAGCGGCCGATCACGTCGATGCCGGTCCACATGGGCAGCAGGTACAGCACCAGGATGAGGATGGGCATAGCGTATTGCTGCAGACGATAATAGTTGTTGAGCGCCTTGCCTTTGAGGAACGGCACGATGATCGACGAGCCGTCGAGCGGCGGGATCGGGATAAGGTTAAAGAACGCGAGCGACAGGTTGACCACGATAAAGGTGGCGCCGAAGTTCATGATTTGGGACGCCACGGCAAAGGACATGCTGGTGTAGAGGTTGCCGTACGTTGCGTGCATGAGGGCGGCCGCGAGGCACGCGAGTGCGATGTTCGACGCGGGGCCGGCCACGCTCACCAGGACCTCGTCGCGCTTGGGGTGCTTGAGGTTGTTGAGGTAGACGGGTACGGGTTTGGCGAAGGCGAACACTGGGCCGCCGGCCGCAAGCATGAGCAGCGGCAGGATGATGGTGCCAAACGGGTCGATATGGTTAAGCGGGTTGAGCGACACGCGGCCGCGCGAACGGGCCGTCTTGTCGCCGAGCGCCCAGGCCGCGGCGGCGTGCGCACTCTCGTGGATCACGATGCCTAGGATGACGGCGACCGCGCTAGCAAGCAGGTTCATCAGGTAGCTGTTGGACATGGCGCTCCCCTAGCGGACGCGGCGCGAGGCACGCGTAAGCAGGTAGTCGGCCACAAACAGGATTACGGCGACGATGGCGTAATCCAGGCGGAAGACGCCGCCAAAGGGTGATGTGACGACGCCGTAGCCGGCGATGGCGTTCGGCAGCGCGCGTGAAAGCTCAACAACAAAGCCCACGATCTGCAGCTTGGCGGTGAGGCCGCTAAAGCACAGCAGCACGGTCATCGCGCTCATAAAGATGCCGCAGATGCGACAAGCGATGGCGATGATGCTCATCGCCACGGCAGCGGCCTTACGAGAGTTCACGCGCGGTCTCCTCTTCGATCTGGGTGGAAAGCTCGAGCCATTCGTCCTCGAGCTTGGGCAGCTCTTGCTTAAGGCCGTTATATTCCCCCAGCGCGGCGTTGAACTTGTCCTGATCGGCATAAAGTTCTTCGCTTGCCATCAATTCCATAAGCTCATCATAGCGGGCACGTTTTTTGTCGAGCTCTGCCTCGATCTTCTTGAGCTGGTTGCGCACGCCCTTGAGCTTTTTGTTGAGCGCGGCACGGGCTTGGGCCTCGGCGCGCTTTTGCTCCTTGGTCTTTTTGCCCTCGGCAGGCTTAGACGCGGCGGCAGGGGTGTCGGCCTGGGCGGCGCTGGCTTTGGTGGACTTGGCCGCGGCGGGAGCACTCTCCCCTGCCGCCTCGGCGGCGGCGCGGGCCGCAAGGTCCTCGCGCTTGTAGAGGTAGTAGTCGTAGTCGCCGTCGTAGACCGTTACCTTGCCATCGCGGATGTCGATGACGCGGTTGGCCACGGCGCGTACCAGGTGCTCGTCGTGGCTGATCAGCACGATGGTGCCGGGGAAGTTTTGCAGGGCGTTCTCGAGCATGTCCACCGAGTCGATGTCCAAGTGGTTGGTGGGCTCGTCCAGGCACAGGAGCGCTTCGGGGGCCACGAGCATCTTTGCCAGGGCCAGACGCGCTTTTTCGCCGCCGGAGAGGACGCGGACCTGCTTCTCGATGGAATCGTTGTCGCTAAACAGGAAGGCACCCAGCAGGCTGCGCTGCTGCGGCACGGTCCACTTGGGCGTGACGGTGTCGATCTCTTGCAGGACGGTGTTGGACTCGGTCATGCCCTCGAGCGCGTGCTGGGCGTAATAGGCCACGCCCACGTTGGTGCCCAGGTCGCGGGTGCCGGTGGTGGGCGGCTCCAGTCCGGCGATGATCTTCATGAGCGTGGACTTGCCGGCGCCGTTGGGGCCGACGAGCGCCACGTGCTCGCCGCGGTAGAGCTTGAGGTCGATATCGCTGTAGATGTGTTTGTTGCCGTAGGACTTGGACACGCCCTCGAGCCCCACGACCATGTCGCCGGAGCGCGGCGGGTCGGGGAACTTAAAGTCGATGTGCTTGTGGCCTTCGGGTAGGATGACAAGCTCCTTTTTGATCTGCTCGATCTTGCGGATGCGCTCCTGGGCCTGGGCTGCCTTGGTGGGCTTGTAGCGGAACTTGTCAACGAAGACCTGCATATGGGCGATGTCGCGCTCCTGGGCGGCGCGCTTGGCGCGCATCTGCTCAAGGTTGTCCTCGCGCTGCTTGAGGTAGCTACTGTAGTTGCCGGTGTAGGTGGTCACGCGGCGGTTTTCGAGAGCGGCGACATGGTCGACGCAGGCGTCCATGAAAGCGCGGTCGTGGCTGACGATGAGCACGGCGCCATCGTAGTTGGCGATAAAGCCGCGCAGCCACTGGACGCTTTCGAGGTCCAGGTGGTTGGTGGGCTCGTCCAGAAGCAGCAGGTCGGGGTGGCGCAGGAAGAGCTTGGCGAGCGCGATGCGCATCTGCCAGCCGCCCGAGAACTCGGAGCATGGGCGCTCAAAGTCAGTGACCTTAAAGCCCAGGCCGGACAGGATCTTGCGGGCGTTGCTCTCGAGCTCGTAGCCGCCCAGGTGCTCAAAGCGGTCCTGGACCTGGCCGTACTCGTTAAGGAGTGCGTCGACGTCCTTGCCCTGCTCGGAGAGCTCGGTGATCTGGGCCTGCAGCTCGTTAGCGCGCTCGCCCATGCGGCGGATTTCCTTGGCGGCGGCCATGACCTCGGCAAGGATGGTGGTGTCCTTGTGCTCCAGATTAGTTTCCTGCTCTAGGTAGCCCACCTGGCAGTCCTTGGCGTACTGGACCTGGCCGGCGTCGGGACTGTCGATGCCCATGATGATTTTGAGCATGGTGGTTTTGCCGGCGCCGTTGGGTCCCACAAGCGCGAAGCGCTCGCCGGGGTTGATCTGGAAGGACGCGCCGCTAAAGAGGACGCGAGCGCCGAAGCTTTTTTCGATCTTGTCGACCAGGAGGATCATGCTGCCGCCTTTGACCTTGTGTGCCTATATGAAAAAAGGCCCCAACTTGCGTTGGAGCCTCATTCAATGCTCGGGTGGAGACGAGGGGGATCGAACCCCTGACCTCTTGACTGCCAGTCAAGCGCTCTCCCAGCTGAGCTACGCCCCCGTGCGAAGAAGTACTATACGGGAACTCGGACGGCGATGCAAGGAAATTTTTGGAAAAACTTTCCGGGGGCGCGGGCGCCGGAGTCCCGCGGGGCCGCGACGGCGGAGACCGTTGCCCGCGGGGCCGATGCGCGCGCGTCCAGGGCGTCTGGGCCCCTCGATGCCCGAGTAAGCCCGCGGGGCGCGCCCCGCGGGCGGGCGGCGGCATCGCAGGCAGCCGACCGAGGGCGCCCGGAAATGAGCAAGCAGGCTATTTGCAAGTGAAAACTAATGCCATGAAAAAGAAAACAGGCCAGACATATTGCCTGACCTGTTGAAAAACCTGGTGGGCCCTCCGGGATTCGAACCCAGAACCCAGGGATTATGAGTCCCCTGCGCTAACCGTTGCGCCAAGAGCCCTTATAAAGTGGCGCTTGCAGTTGGGGTGGCAGAACAGCCTCCAACGCTTTGAACCACGATGTGAAATACTACCATGCGCGCGGCACCCGTTCAACGCACGATCTTGTCGACCAGGAGGATCATGCTGCCGCCTTTGACCTTGTGT
>NZ_QSAS01000030.1:0-4920 GCF_003465485.1 Collinsella sp. AF11-11
CCTGTCTTGTTTTGAGAAGTTCGCGAAGCCCACTTCTCAAAACAAGACAGGCGCCCCGGCCCTCGTGGAACAGATAAGGGGGAAGCATGAGCTTTACGAGTGTGGCGCTTCAGATGTTGACGGTTTCGCTGCCTATTTTGTTGGGGTGGTGTATCGCCAAGCTGGGGTTTATGAAAGCGGAGTTCGAGCGCGAGCTGTCGCATCTGCTGTTGCAGGTGGCGCTACCGTGCTTGGTGCTTTCGTCAGCGCTGGGCGATGACGTGAAGCTTCCGAGCATTGCCGATACGTTTTCGCTCATGGGTCTGTCCTTTGTGATGTATGTGGTGGCGATCGTTATTGCGTTTGCCGTCACCGCTGCTCTTCGCGTTCCCAAAGGGACGGAATGCTCGTATCGCTTCGCCATGCTTTTCGGTAATGCCGGGTTTATCGGTTTTCCGGTTATTTCGGCGGTGCTGGGAAAACAAGCGCTGTTGTATGCATCGATTGCGCTTATCCCCCTAAACCTTCTTATGTTTACCGTCGGTGCCATGTTATTTAGCGGAATGGATGGTGGCCTTAAAAAACAGATGCGCAATATTGCCGCCTGCTGCAAGAGTCCTGGTCTCATTGCAAGTGCTGTTGTGCTTGGGATCGTGCTAACCGGATGGACCGATTGGGGCGTGTTGGGCGACTCGATTTCCATCGTTGGCACCATGACCACTCCAGCGGCATTGTTGCTCATGGGATCGTCTATCGCCAAGTACCGTCCGCTCGAGATGCTTACCAACTGGCGCGCCTATGTCGCCGTGGCGTTTCGCCTGGTTGTCGTGCCGGTGGCATGTCTTGCCGTCGCGCGCTTGTGGCCCGGCATGACGCCCATGTTTATCGCGACGCTTGTGCTCGAGATGGCAATGCCGGTGGGCAGCAACGGTACGCTGTACTGCCTACAATACGGCAAGGATGCACGCCCCATGATGCAGTGCACGTTTTTGTCGATCATCTGCTCCATTCTGACTATCCCACTCGTAACCACGCTGTGTGGGTAGGCATTCGGGACGGTCTCGCGCTGGGGCCGCCTCCGGGCGCGTTGCCTTGGTCTGAGAAGTGGGCTTCGCGAACTTCCCGGAGCAAGGCAACCCCGCCGGGCAAGGCCCTCTCGACCGTTTCGATATGCGGCGCTGATATTTTTTAATGTGATGGGGCTGTTGCTGTTGCGGCCTTGGAAACTGTATATCTTACTTTGGTCAGCCTACGATACATTGCCGGGGCCGGGGAGGCATACTCTGTTTTGAGAAGTTCGCGAAGCCCACTTCTCAAAACAGAGTATGCCTCCCCGGCCCTCGTCCGTGAACTCTTCCGCTGGGCGAGCCACAGACGCCGCGTACCGATAGGGTGAGGTGGCGGCTTGAAATTGGTGCTATATTCAGCTTGAGTTGTTAAATGTTAGTACGGGAGGCTGATATGGGGCTGTTCAAGAAGAAAAACCCGCAGGATGCCTTTGATCCCGATGTGTTTACCATCACGGATACGATTTTGGACCCGCCGCGGTTTACATTTTTGCCGGCTATCTACCAGGATGCCACGCGTCGCAAGTGGGCCGTGCATCAGCGTGGTGCAGAGCCTAAGATTTTTGACTATGCGGACGTGTTGCAGTGCGAAGTAGCCGAGGCGGGCGATCCGGAGGCCGAGGAAGTGACTTCAAAACAGGAATTTGCCCAGCGTATCCTGGCAAATCCTGCCAAGGCGGCGAAAATAAACGCTGCCAAGCGTAATATGTGTCTTGGTATGGGCGTTGTTGTGGCGGTTCAGACGGGAAAAGACGAGGTTTCCAAATTAGAGATTCCCGTTATGACCGACGAAGTTAAACGCGATTCAAGTCTATATAAGTCGTATCGGAATGTCGCCGAGAAGATCAAGGCCGAATTTGATGCCATGGGAGGGCTGGCCTAATTTTGGCGGCATACGTTTCTGAATGAGGAGTCTGTGCAATGGCAGGCGAATCTTATGCAATTCCCCCCAAAGATCGTGCTGTTGAGGGAATTCTTTGGTATATCCAGCACCATCAGCTTGCCGGCGGGGATCGCCTGCCGGCCGAGCGCGTGCTGTGCGAAGAGATTGGCGTTTCGCGTACAGCGTTGCGTGCCGGTATCACGCGGCTCATCTCGTGTGGAACGCTCGAGAGCCGTCGCGGATCGGGTACGTATGTGTGTCCTCCCAAGCCGCTAAACATCTTTCAGGAAACGTATAACTTTTCCGATGCTGTGCGGACTGCCGGTCTGCACCCCTCTTCTCGTCTGGTTTCCACCGGGACCATCGAGGCGGATGAGGCGCTTGCCGACAAGCTTGGGGTGTCTGTAGGCGCTCCTTTGCTCCGCATGCAGCGCGTTCGACTTATTGAGGGCGAGCCGGCGTCAATCGAGACCGCTCACGTTAACCTGTCCCTGTGCCCATCGCTTACCGAGCACGATTTTGAGTGCGAGAGCCTTTACGATGTCTTGCTTAAAGAAGGCGGCGTGCGTGTTGAGCATGGACGTGAGCATATCTCTATCTCGCGTTTGAACGTCGAAGAGGCCGAGCTGCTCCAGCAAGAAGAGGGAACGCCGGTGTTCTATGAGAGCTCGATTGAATTTGATAAGGACATGCGTTTTGTGGAGCATTGCAAATCGGTGATTTTGCCCACAAAGTTTCGCTTTGCCGATAACGGCGAAGAGAACGGCATGAGGAGTGTGGCAGGTGAACAATGGCTGAAACAGTAGATGCCACCCCGGTTTATATGCGCATTCGACGCCGCATCGAGGAGCGTATCGAGCGCGGTACATATCCCACGGGTTCCATGATTCCGTCCGAAAAAGACCTCGCCGAGGAATTTGGTACGACACGCTTGACCATCCGAAGCGCTGTCGATGAGCTGGTTCGGCGCGGGCAGATTCGCCGTGTTCGGGGGAAAGGTGCCTTTGTGGCGCAGAAAGTACCTGCTTTTTTTGAACGCACGGGCGGTTTCCGTGAATCGGTCCGTGCTTCGGGCGGCGAGCCGTCCGTCCGTATTCTCGCACGTTCCAAGCGTTATGCGGGGCCATACTACGCTGACCTGTTTGGCATCGCCGAGGACGACCTGCTCTATTCCATTCGACGCCTGAACTGCATAAACGGTAGCCCCGTATCGATCGAGACGGCGCTGATTCCCTGCCTGCTGTTCCCAACCATCGAAGATATTGACGTGTCGGTCTTCAGCTTGTACGAGACCTATGAGATGCTGGGCCGAAAGCCAGTTATGGCACAGGAAAAGCTCGATATCGAAGCGCTGGGCGCACGAGATGCCGGCCTGCTTGGACTGGAGCAGGGTGATCTTGCCTTGACGCTGGAGTGCGTAAGCTTCGATGCGAGCGGCCAGGCGATCGAGTACGTCAAGTCGTTTAACCGCGGTGATGCGGGTGGATATACCTATACGTACTAGCTGGTTTTTTGCATAACGGGCTGAAAAGTTGACGGAATTTTGATTCGTTGAGCAGACCGTATATACAACCTTACATGGCTCAAAATCGACCGTTCGCCGATGGGGATAAATTAATCGACAAAGAGGTATCAAAAAGCCGTAACCTGTAACTGTGATTGGTATCAAATACTAATGATTTGTTACGAGGTGAGACGATGAAGATGCTCGATTACGTTCAGCTTGCCCATGTGCGTATGGGGGAGAACCTCGAGCGTTCGTCTGAGCTGGTAGCGCAGCTCGTTGATATTTTCCAGTCCGGTTCTTTTGATGCACTGCGCATCGTTGCTTCGGGTTCGTCGCGCCATGCCGCCGATTGCGCCCGCGATTACCTGCAAGATGCGCTGCAGATGCAGGTGTCCGTTGTGACGCCCGAGGCCTTCGTCGATTTTGAACACACCTATCCGCAGCATGCGCTCAACATCGCCGTCTCGCAGAGCGGCTATTCGACCAATACGATTGCGGCGCTCGATTACATGCGTGCACACGATATGGCTGCAGTTGCGCTCACGGCAAACGTCGAGGCACCCATCAAGGAACACGCTGACATCGTTCTTGACTACGGTGTGGGTGTCGAGTCGGTGGACTTTGTGACTCTGGGCGTCGAGGTTCTCGTTGAGTACCTGGTGCTCTTTGGTATTTACGGCGGTCAGGCGCGCGGAACGATTGACGCCAAGGGCGTTGCTCAGCGTCTTGATGACCTGCGCGAGGCTATCCAGGCTAATGCCGTGATGTGCAAGACCGCCGAGGCATATGTCCAAGATCACATGCTCGAGCTTTCTGAGCACATGCCCGCCATGGTCGTCGGCAACGGCCCCAACTATGGTGTTGCCGAGGAGGCAGCGCTCAAGCTGAGCGAGACCATCAAGATTCCTGCCATGCATCACGAAGGCGAGGAGTTCGTCCACGGTCCCGAGATGCAGATCGTTCCGGGCCATCTGGTGTTTATCGTCGACGATCCGCAGGGGTCGGAGCGTCTTGCGAATATCGCCGATGCGCTATCGAACGTTACGGCAAAAACGGTGCTGCTCACGGCCCATCCCAAGGGTAGGGCTCACGAGGTTGCGGTGCCTCAGGTGGCTCCGCTGCTCAGCGCAATTCCCAATCTTGTGTTCTTCCAGACGATTGCGGCCATGATCGCCGAGCGTCTGAAGTCATGGAACGTGCACCCGTATCTCGATACCGTCTCCAAGCAAATGGAGGTCAAGGCAGAGGGCTACGAAGAGTCAGTCAATGCGCTTAAGGCCAAAGCGGCTGAGTGTTACGGAATGTAAGCGGGTTTTGATGCCCGTTGGCATGGGGGATGTGGAAACAACCCCAGAAAGGAGAGACAAATGAAGGAAACCGAGAAGATCGAGATCATGCATTTCGACCAGGAGGGCTATCTCGAGGACGGCAAGGCGCTCTACGAGACCGGCAAGAAGATGACCGCGCTCGCCGACAAGGTCGCC
>NZ_QSAS01000031.1:0-4810 GCF_003465485.1 Collinsella sp. AF11-11
CCACTTAATGTGGCCTCCGTCGTGAGCAGGACTGTAGAGCAGGAAACCTAAGCCGGTGTCCCCGCTCTCCCGGGGCCGGCGGAATTTAGTTGTTAAGCATGCGGTCGAAGCTTCCCGAGTCGCCATCCCGATAGTCGGCGGTCATCAGAATCTCCTGCGGAATGCGCCCGCCCTCGCGCAGCACATTGCGGAACTGCACGCGCGTGACCATGGGCAGATCCTTGATCGTCGCCGCCAAGTTCTGCGGCACGCCCTGGTTGGCAGCCGCGGGCTCGCACTCGCCGCCGGCCTTCACGCGACGCTTATGCTCGGCGAGCATGGCGCGGTACATGCCGGCATGCAGGCGAATCTCAACCACATTGGCATTGCGAGCCTGCTCGACGATGCGCGCGCCCTCGCGGTCGATATCGCCCACGTAGTAGACGTAGTTAAAGCGATAGCCGATCTCAGCCAGATAATCGTCCAGGGCATGCGAGACGCTCGCCTTGCATCCGCCGCCAAAAATCACGCCGCCCACCTTGATGCCAAAGAGCTTAGCGTGCTTGCGGCCGCGCAGGAGCTTGACGATCTCGTCATAGGTGTCCAGGTTCTCGACCATAATGAACGGCTTATCGGCGCCCAGCGTAAAGAAACCCGTAAAGTGCACGGGGCGGTTGGGGGCGACCTTAATCGCCTGCATGCTGATGCCCTTTTCGGTCATACGCCGAATTAGACGCTCGCCGTGCTTGCCGTCAAAAGCCTTCTCGTCGTTAAAAATCTGGTAGGCACGCTGGCGGCGCGAGGCAACCGGCGTATCGGCACCTCGGTTTTGCTCGATCCAAGCCTGGATGATTGCGATTTCCTCGGCAATCTTGCGGTTGGACATCTCGTTGTGCTGAGTGCGCTGCGGCGCCTTTTTGCCGTCCTTGCCCTCGACCTTAACAATTTGAGTCTGCTGCTCCTTGATCTTAGAGAGCGCCGTAGGCGTAGGGACAACTTTGAGCAGCTGCCTGCCCAAAACGCGGGCAAGGGCAAACGCCGATACCTCGCCGTGGACGGCCGACTCGGGCTGCTGGGTAGCACTATCAGCCGCGGCAGGCTCAGCCTGTGCATGAGGCTTACGCTTGGAATCTGCCCGGGTATTACGTTCCTGCTTGGGCGCAGACGAGCGCTTTTGCGGACGATCGGACTTGGCCTCCTTCGCCGGCTGGCGCTTGACCTGATCCACCGGAGTCTCGGCCTTCTCATCTCCGTTTTGTGTCGCTGTCTTCTCGGCCGCGGCCTCGGCATTTGAGCCACGACCGCCGCGGTGACGACGACGGCGGGGCTTGCCTGAGGCGCTCTCCCCAGCCTGCTTATCAGCGGTCTGTTGAGCTTTGACCTCAGTGTCAGCCGCAGGCTGCGACTCGGAAGGTTGCTGCTCGCGAGCCGCCGGCTCAACGGTTTTCTCGGTTTGTTCGGCCTTCTCGGCCTGAGCGGTCGAAGCCGGCTCGCCCTTCTCCTGACGCCTTACGGGATACGCGCGCCTCGCAAAACCACGCCCGGGACGGCATGAACCCGGAGCCTTCTTGGCAGACTCCTCAACATCGTCTGCAGCCTCGGAAGGCTCTTCAACCTCATGCGCGACATCCTGCTGCGCAGCCTTAAAGTGGGCACCACGGCGACGCTGGGGCTCCTGGGCCTCCACGGGCTTTTGCTCCTTCGCGGGCCTCTGCGACTCGGCAGCAACCTCGGTCTCAACAGCCTCGGCATCCGTCTCGCCCTTTCGAGCAACGGCGCGACGGAAGCGCTCCTGCTGGGCGCGGCGCTGTGCATCGCGCTTGCCGCCCCCGCCAAAACCGCCGCGTCCTGCCTTGGCCGTAAAGGCACGCACGACGTTCTCATCGAGCAACTCATCGGTATCGACATGCTCACGCGGAGCAACTTCTTCCACAGCAGGCACGTCAGCGAAATCCTCGACGACAAAATCTTCGACGGACTCGGCAGGCTGCTCCTGGGCATCGCGGATCTCGGCATTGATGGTATAGAACGCCGGGCGCCCGTTAATGCCGCTACCCTCGATCTTGGTAACGATCTTTGCCGCGATGAGTTCGTCGCGCATCGCCTTGGTGTCGCATTCCTTATCGACGGAACGGAAAATCTGCGCCAGCGCGCTCGACTTGATCTTGAGCGCCTTGCGGCAGAGCAGGTCGTAGGCAACCAGCTTGGCGCGCTCGGCAGAAAGCGACGTCTGGCTGCTCAGGCGCTCAGCCAAAGCATCGACATTGTTTTGATTATCGGAATATACCGTCTTGGCCACGGGGCCCCTTTCATATGTACACATATACGTTTATATGGTACAACGCGCGCCCTTATTCACGCAAAACATCTGCGAGAACACTCGAGCGTCACCCGCTTTCGCATGAAAAAAAGACCGAGCCCGCGAAGTCGCGGACCCGGTCTTTCCGAGTCATATGGATGGAACGGTTAGTCCATCAAGCTGACTAGGCCTTGGCGGCCTCGGCGTCGGCAGGAGCTTCAGCGGCAGCGGCGCGACCGTACTCGGCCTTGCCCATCTCGGACCACTCGGGCTCCTCGTCGGGCATGGAGCCGGCCTCCTTGCCGAAGAACTCCTTGAGGCAGTTGACGGCGACGATGAGGCCCAGGACCATCAGCAGGACGGCGAAAACGAGCTGCAAGCCCTTGGTGGCGGCGACGGAGACGGCGGCCGTGGTGGCGGTAGCCGGGATGGTGCCGAAGAAGCCGTAAGCCTGGACAGCGGTCATGCAGCCCATGGCGCTCTGGACCAGCGAGGTGAAGGTGCAGCAGAGCAGGAAGGCGACGGGCACGTAGAGCATCCAGCCCTTGCGGCCGGTGCACTTGCAGAACACGGCGAGGGTGATCATGGTCATGCCGCCGAGCAGCTGGTTGGAAGCACCAAAGAGCGGCCAGATGTTGGCATAGCCGCCAAAGGCGAGGGCGAGACCGGGAAGCAGGGTGACGACCGTGGCGAACCAGGGGTTGCCGAGAACCTTCATGTAGCCGGCCTTGGACTCGATGGCCAGGGCGTCGTTGGTCTGGGCAAAGAACTCGGAGAACGAGGTGCGGGCGATGCGGGCGACGGCGTCGAGCGAGGTCAGGGCCAGAGCGGAAACGTTCATCGTCATGAAGACGGTAGCGAGCGTGCCGTCAACACCGAAGGCCTGCATACCGCGGGAGATACCAGCAGCGAAGATCTGGAACGGGGTGGAAGCGACGCCAGCGTTGAGGGCACCGGTGCCGGCGGTGTTCATATCGGAGAACATGATGCCGGCGACGATGATGGCAAGGATGCCGACGAAGGACTCGACGATCATGGCGCCATAACCGACCTTGACGGCGTCCTGCTCCTTCTCGACCTGCTTGGAGGAGGTACCAGAAGAAACGAGGCTGTGGAAGCCGGAGAGGGCACCGCAGGCAACGGAAACAAACAGGACCGGGAACATCATGCCAGAAGCGCTGGAGAAGCCGGTAAAGGCCGGAGCGGTGATGGTGGCCTGGCCGTTAACACCCAGGACGACGATACCGAGGACAGCGCAGGCGATCATGACGATCATCATGATGGAAGTGAGGTAGTCGCGAGGGGTCTTGAGCATCTGGATGGGCATGGCGCCAGCAAAGACCAGGTAGACCATGACAACGGCGAACCACTGGAACTTGTCCAGGTAGACCGGGAACTGCATGCCGACGGCGAACATGAGGACCATGAGGACCACGCCGGTGACGAACTCGGTAGCACCGGTGAGGTTGAACTTCTTCTGGGCCCAACCAAAGGCGATAGCGACGAAGGTGAACAGGATGGAGATGGTACCAGCGCAGCCGGCGGCATAGGACTTGGTGAAGTCGATGGCACCGGTAGCAGCACCAGAAGCGTCAACGGCCGGGGTGAACATGAACGTCTTGCAGACCATGTCGGTGAAGGCGGCGATGACGATGATGCAGAACAGCCAGCAGAACAGCAGGAACAGGCGACGGCCGGTCTTGCCGATGTACTTCTCGATGAGCTGAGCGAGCGACTTGCCGTTGTTCTTCATCGAAGCGTACAGAGCACCAAAGTCGTGGACGGCGCCAAAGAAGATGCCGCCGACGAGGACCCAGAGCACGACGGGCAGCCAGCCAAAGGCCATGGCGACGATCGTACCCGTGACAGGGCCAGCACCGCAGATCGAGCTGAACTGGTGCGAGAACGCGGTAAAGGCGGAGACGGGCGAGAAGCTCTTGCCGTCCTTCATGCGCTTGGCCGGCGTGAGGGCCTCTTTGTCAACGCCCCACTTGTTGGCCAGCCAGCGGCCGTAGCCCAGATAGCCACAGGCGAGCACCGCCGCGGCCACAACCATGAGCAAAACTCCGTTCATTACATTTCCTCCTCTAAAAAGAACTTCCTAGACATAAAAAATGAGGGCCGTCGGTTGCGCTCGACGGCCCTCATCTTCATCAGCCGCCCGTTATCGTACGGGCTAGCTGTATGTGCTAACCCGCATCAGATAATTACTACGCTGATAATGTTTAGCTGATGCGTGAACATGTCTAAGAAATCCTCTTCAATCATGATGTGAACGATCCGTGCGTGTTCACATCCCCCAGTGGTTGAAAAGGAGTATGAAACTTTAGTTACCTAAAGTCAACGCAAATTTGTAATGGATTTTCAACTTTTTTGAATTTCTCGTTATAAAACGCCACTGACCTCGGACTTTACCCAACAAAAGTTTTTGCATGGGAGATACCCCTCGGGAGCCGCGGGAGCCGGGCGGCGCATATGAACTTTCCTGCTCTACAGTCCTGCGCAAGACGGAAAGCACATTAAGTGCTTTCC
>NZ_QSAS01000032.1:0-2637 GCF_003465485.1 Collinsella sp. AF11-11
TCTACGAGACCGGCAAGAAGATGACCGCGCTCGCCGACAAGGTCGCCGACGAGGGCTACGACGCCGTGTTCCTGATGGGCGTCGGCGGCACCTGGGACGAGCTCATGCAGCTCGAGTACCTCATGAACAAGTTCGGCGACCGCGACCTCGAGGTCTACCTGATCCACGCCGCCGAGTGGAACGTCATGGGCCACAAGCGCATGACCGAGAAGTCCGTCGTGCTCACCGCCTCCGAGTCCGGCACCACCCCCGAGGTCCTCGAGGCCGTCAAGAAGATGAAGGGCATGGGCGTGCGCGTCTACGCCATGACCAAGCCCGAGGGCCCCATCGGCCAGGCTGTCGGCGCCGAGAACTGCGTCGCCATGGCTTCTGACCATGGTTCGGGCGGCTGCGAGAAGGGCTACTACCTCGCCGACTGCTTCGGCCTGCGCCTGCTCAACCGCCGCGGCTGCTTCCCCAAGTTCGATCTGTTTATCGAGCAGACCAAGGACATCTGGAAGGACATGCTCGATATCCGCAAGCGCTTCGAGCCGCGCGCCGAGGAGCTCGCCAAGAAGTACGCCCTGGCCCCCTACACCATGTTCATCGGCTCCGGTGCCCTGTGGGGCGAGACCATCCTGTTCTCGATGTGCATCCTCGAGGAGATGCAGTGGAAGCGCACCCGCTACATCACCTCGGCCGACTTCTTCCACGGCACCCTCGAGCTCGTGGAGCCCGGCGTCCCGGTCTTCCTGTTCATGGGCGAGGACGAGAACCGCAAGCTCGACGAGCGCGTCCGCGCCTTCCTGACCCGCGGCGTGACCGGCGACACCGACATCAACGTCATCGACACCGCCGAGTTCGCGATCCCCGGCCTTGACGACGAGTTCCGCGTCATCGTGTCTCCGTGGATTCTGACGGTGCTCGTTACCGACCGCCTGGCTCGCTACTACGAGACGGTCACCAAGCACAACCTCAAGTATCGTCGCTACTATCACCAGTTCGACTACTAAAGAAAACGGGTGCGGGAACGCGCCGGGCTATAGAGAGGAACACAGAATGAGGCAGTACATCATCGCCAGCCATGCGCACTTCGCTACCGGCATCAAGGAGAGTGTCGAGCTGCTCTCGGGCGCTCGCGACAACGTCCACGATCTTTCGATGTTCGTCGATGACCGCATGGACGTGGCCGAGGAGGCCCAAAAACTGCTGGCAGGCATGGCTGCCGACGATGATGTCGTTGTCTGCACCGACCTCTTTGGCGGCAGCGTCAACAACGAGTTCACCAAGATCGTCCAGACGCGTCCCCGCACGTACCTCGTTACCAACATGAACCTTCCTCTGCTTATCCAGCTGCTGTTCTCTGACGAGTCGGCGCCGGTTGAGGAGACGATTCGCGCCATCGTCGCTGCGGACGATACGCGCGTGAAGTTTGTCAACGATCTTTTGGTCGATGACGAAGAGGAAGAAGAGTTCTAATCCGCAGCACCTACTGACACGCCGTAAGACGGCACAAGACCTTTGGGGGGTCACATTATGATTCAGCTACTTCGCGTCGACCATCGCCTGCTTCATGGCCAGGTCGCGGTCTCTTGGGTCCAGGGCCTTGGCTCCAACTGCATTTTCTGCGTGGGCGATAAGGTCGCCAACGACCCGGTGTGGAAGACGACGCTCAAGATGGGCAAGCCTGCCGGCTGCAAGCTCGTCATCAAGGATATGGCGAATGCCATCGAGGCCATTAACTCGGGTGTGACTGACAAATACAAGATGATTATCTGTGTCGCCACCATCGCTGAGGCAAAGCAGCTTGTTGAAGGCTGCCCGCAGATCAAGTCGGTCAACCTGGGCAACACCAAGCCCAAGGACGAGAAGCGCCCCGATGCTCGTCAGGTCTCTCGTCAGATCTTCCTGACTGCAGCCGAGGAGGCCGATGTGCGTGAGATGCTGAACAACGGCGTCGAGGTCGAGATCCGTCCTCTGGCCGATGACCCCAAGGTTGACTGCGCAAGCGTGCTCTAGGCGTTCAATTTCGAAGAGTCTGAGCTCTTCGTAGTGTCCTATTAGGAAAGGGGGATATATGCTTACCCAAGCAATCCTCATCGGACTTATCGCCGCATTTGGTAAGTTCGACTTCCAGCTCGGTACGCTCTATGCGTTCCGCCCCATCGTCCTGTGCCCGCTCGTGGGCCTGGTGCTGGGGGACCTGCAGTCCGGCCTCGCGATCGGCGCCAGCCTGGAGCTTCTGTTCATGGGCTCGATCTCCATCGGCGCCTACGTGCCGCCTGATGAGACGATCGGCGGCGTGCTCGCCTGCGCCTTCGCTATCCAGTTGGGCCAGAGCACCGAGGCAGCCATCGCGCTCGCTATGCCCATCGCCACGCTGTGCCTTGCCATCAAGAACATCCTCAACGCCGCCCTGCCGATTCTGGTTGACCGCGCTGATGTCTTCTCCGGCCAGGGCAACCTTAAGGGTGTCTATGCGATGCACTTCCTGATCGGTTTGACCGGTATCATCATGGCGTTCCTGCTGTGCTCGCTGTCGTTCTATCTGGGTGCTGACGCCATCCAGGGCATGCTCGACTTCATCCCGCCCTTTGTCCTTGCTGGCTTTGGCGTTGCCGCCAACATCCTGCCGGCCATGGGCTTCGCCATGCTCGG
>NZ_QSAS01000033.1:0-2208 GCF_003465485.1 Collinsella sp. AF11-11
CGCATCAAGCGCGAGAACGACCTGGTGACATACCGCGAGATCCTCGCCTTCATGAACGGCGAGGCGGACATCGAGCGCGATCCGCGGGCACTCCCCCGCCGCGCGTGGCCGACGAAGCACCGACTGGCGTACGACTTGCTGACCTTCTTCGCCGCAGCCGCCATCGGCGGAGCACTCGGCTTTGCCGTGTGGGGGCTGCTGAACTAGAGGCAGCATCTGCCGAAGTCCGCATCACGCGCGTCAAGAATCAGCGCTTTGGGCGCCAGCGTTGCGCTCGTGATGCGGACTCGAAGGTGCCCGCAGCCGAAGACTTCAAATTGACGGCAAGCACTAGCTTGAGGCCCACTCCACGCCGGCAATACAGCACCACCCAGCAAAATGCGGGCGGCCCCGGCACACCCGAGGCCGCCCGCTTCATTCAGACGGATGTCTTCGAACGCCTCTACTCCCTATCGCCGCATGCAGCCGCATCATTCTCATCGTCATCGTCGATAACGATAAGGGCGATAGCGGAGCCCAAGCTACCGACGACCCACGGGAGCCAGAACAGGCCGCCGATCCCCTCGGACGCATCCATGGCAGCACCGACGAACAGCCAGATGAGCGCGATGATGGTGGAGGCGAGCATGATCACGACGCAAGCCCTCTTCTTGCGCGCCGCTGTACGGCGATACTTGGGATTGCACGCGCGCAGATACGCCTCGCGGCTCTGGGGATCCAGCTGCGACAGCTCCTCCGCACTCAATTCGACCGTCTCGAGCCACTCCTTGTTGTACTCCGCGACATCCATGCGGCCCCACAGCATGCCCCAGTGGACAATCACCCCAACACCGACGGCGACCAGGACCATCATCAGCGTGTCGCCATATACCTGGACGTTCGCCTCCACCTCAAACAGCGCCGATACGGCGATGCCAAGAAGGATGATCGCGATACCCGAAACGATCGCGATCGAAGCACGACGACGCTCTGCCGCCTTTTGCTCTGCGGTGTAAAAGTCCGCAACATACGGATGGGCTTCCACAAAAGCCGCGTGCTCCATGCCGGATGGAATAAGGAATCCCAAGCCAGCGGCAACGAGCGCGAACAACGCCATGAGGACGATTCCGTCTGAGTGCAGGACCTCATCGGTGAAGACCGCGGCGGCGACCCCCAGGATGATGAGCGCCACACCGAGTGCGACCTTGCGGGCAAATGCGACCATGTGCTCGTCATAGCCGCATACATCCGTGTTGGGACCGACGGGGATCGCGGGCACAAAGGCGGATCCGATGTCGGACAACGAGTTCCGCCCGTGCGGAGCCTCGACGCGGACGACGGCGTTCCCATCGTTTTGCACGCCATCCGCGGCGCTCTGGCTCACGGCCGCGCGGCGCGACACGTCACCCTGCACCAGGTCATCGAGCGAGCACTCGAAAATCTGGCACATTTTGATGAGCTTATCCATCTCCGGGTAGGACTTCTCGGCCTCCCACTTGGTGACGGACTGGCGGGATACCCCAAGCAGCATGGCGAGCTGCTCCTGGGTCATATGGCGCTCGGCGCGCAGATACTGAAGGTTGGTACGGAAGCTCATAGTAGGTCCTCTCGTTGGCTGGAAGCGGGCACGCGGGCGTCGTGATCTTGGCTCACGGCGACGGCGCGGGCGCGGCATCCCAGCGTTCGGTGCTTTCCTGCCGGCGACTTACACACTACGGTAGCCACATGGCGGAAACCACCAACTTGAGGCTTCATTTTACGCAACCTGCAGGCACCCTATGGTTGCAAACCGCAGGTAGATTGAATGGACGTCAAATTATTAGGAGCTTGCATCACCTGTGAACTCAAACGGTCCCCGCCGATGTTACGACCCGTTGCTTGCGGCAACGGGCCATCTGCGGGCAGCATTGCGGTAACGTAGGAACCGGGCGAGAGAAAGGATCCGCCATGCTGAACGAGAACATCCAGGCCCTCAGGAAATCGAAAGGGCTATCGCAGGAGGAGCTCGCGCTCAAGCTGAACGTGGTGAGGCAGACGGTTTCCAAATGGGAACGCGGGCTCTCGGTGCCCGACGCGGAGATACTCGTCGCCCTCGGTGAGACGCTCGACGTGCCGGTGAGCAAAGACGAGGCGCGAGGCGATGGGGCTCTCCCAAGAACAGCTCGCCGAGAAACTCTACGTGTCGCGTCAGACGATCAGCAACTGGGAGCGGGACAAGACGTATCCGGA
>NZ_QSAS01000034.1:0-2078 GCF_003465485.1 Collinsella sp. AF11-11
AAGAAGGGGGAGGCCTCGCGGCCTCCCCCTTTTTTGCGTTTACGGGCAACATTCCTTATGCAATTAAATCAATTTAATCATCCACCGCTGAATATAGACGTTCACCGTTCTTTGGCCGGTTCTCTGTTCTCAATGGACTAATATTTGCTTTAGCGCACTGCTGCGCTTGTCCTGTTTTTACACGGGTCGTTTTATTGATTGTGACGGAAGGACTCACATGGCAGATGTTCATGAGCTGCTTGATACTTGGATTGCCAATGTCAAGGACGAGGAGCTCCTCGCTGAGCTCAACACGATGAAGGAGCAGGGTGATGAGGACGCCATCACCGACGCTTTCTTCCAGGATCTCGCCTTCGGTACTGCCGGTCTTCGCGGCACTATCGGTGCGGGCACTAACCGTATGAATATCTATACGGTCGGTCGTGCGACCCAGGGATTCGCTGACTACCTCAATGCGACCTTTGAGCATCCGACGGTCGCCATCGCTCGCGATAGCCGCAATAAAGGTGAGCTGTTCGTTAAGACTACGGCTGCCATTCTTGCAGCAAACGGCGTGACTGCCCTCGTGTATCCCAAGATTTCTCCTGTGCCGACGCTCTCCTGGGCCGTCCGTGATCTTAAGTGCTCCGGTGGCATTTGCATGACCGCTAGCCATAACCCAGCGCCGTATAACGGCTATAAGGCCTATGGCCCCGACGGCTGCCAGATCACCAGCGAGGCCGCCGATGCAATTTCTAAGGCTATCGCCGAGACCGATACATTCACCGGCGTGAAGTCCATGGACTTCGATGAGGCTCTTGAGCAGGGTCTGGTCAAATGGATCGATGACTCGTGCCTCGAGCGTTATTACGACGCCGTTCTCGCCCGCGGCGTTACGAATCTTTCTGCCGAGGAGATCGCTGGCGCTCCGCTTAAGCTTGTCTACACTCCGCTCAACGGCACCGGCCTCATTCCCGTCACGACGGTGCTCGAGCGCGCTGGCATCACCGATGTCACGGTTGTTCCCGAGCAGAAGGAGCCTAACGGCGATTTCCCGACCTGCCCGTATCCTAACCCCGAGATCCGTCAGGCCATGCAGAAGGGCATCGATCTCTGCGAGCAGGTTCACCCCGATCTGCTGCTTGCAACCGATCCCGACGCCGACCGTGTTGGCGTTGCCGTTAAGAATGGCGATGACTATCTGCTGCTGACCGGTAACGAGATGGGCGTCCTGCTGCTCGACTATATTTGCAAGACCCGTGCCGCCCGCGGCGAGGACCTCACTAAGAAGGTCGCGGTTACTACCATTGTTTCTTCCGCCATGGTCGATGCTCTGGCCGAGGAATATGGCTTTGAGCTCCGTCGCTGCCTGACGGGCTTCAAGTACATCGGTGACATCATTACCTCGCTTTCCGATGCCGGTGAAGTCGATCGCTTTATCTTCGGTTTTGAGGAGAGCTACGGTTATCTGGCTGGTGATCACGTGCGCGACAAGGACGCCGTGAGCACTTCGCTGCTGATTTGCCAGATGGCTCAGTATTACAAGCTGCAGGGTAAGAACCTCGCCGACGCGATGCACGAGCTGTACGAGAAGTGTGGCTACTACCACAATAAGACGATTTCGCTGAGCTATCCGGGTGCTGAGGGTGCGGCAAAGATGGCCGGCATCATGGCCGGTCTGCGCGAGAACCCGCCTGCGGAGCTTGCTGGGTCCAAGATTGAGGCCGTCGTGGACTACAACACCTGCGTGAACGGCCTGCCGAAGGCTAATGTCATTGAGTTCGATCTCGAGGGTGGCAACAAGGGTATCGTCCGTCCTTCTGGCACCGAGCCCAAGATCAAGCTGTATATCTTTGCCAAGGGCACGGATGCCGCCGAGGCTGATGCAGCACTTGACGCGATTGAAGAGTCCGGTCGCAAGCTGCTGGCATAAGGTATTTAAGAGTCTATTACTGTAGATAGGCGAAAGAGGGGATCTCGGAAACGAGGTCCCCTCTTATATTTACCCAGCCAGCCGAGAGTCCTTATATGTGTAGGAAATGTGTACGCCCAGATTCCCGCCCCCGGGGGCCCTCCGGTCTGGCAATATATCTCCTTGC
>NZ_QSAS01000035.1:0-1895 GCF_003465485.1 Collinsella sp. AF11-11
CGCTGCATGAGCATGCCCTTCTGGCGCGAGGACCTCTAAGGTTTTCAAAGACCCGTACAGGTCTTAATACAAACATCTAGCTGCCATTAGATGTCTCCCAATGGGACGGTGCGGTTCTTTCGCACCGTCCCATTCATGTTTATTGACGCTAAATTAAGATCAGATAAGGTGGCCATGGATATCAAGACAATCGGTGTTGAGGAATGGCTCAACGTTTGGGAGAAGAGTGCTACCTGGGATATCGCTCAGTCGACGATCTCGTCGCTGACCATGGGTGAGCTTCGCGCACTTGACGAGCAGGACGGTGCTACGTTCTACGAGCGCCTGGATCGCGAGAAGATGAACTACGGCTGGATCGAGGGATCGCCGGAATTTAAGGCCGAGGTCGCCAAGCTGTATCGTCGCGATGTCAATCCCGATCACATTCTGCAGACCAATGGCTGCACGGGCGCCAACCTCAACGCCATCATGGCCGTTGTGGAGCCCGGCGATCACGTGATTGCCGAGTGGCCTACCTATGCGCCGCTCTACGAGATTCCGCGTACGCTGGGTGCCGAGGTCGAGTATTGGGAGCTCCGCGAGGAGCTCGGCTGGAAGCCCGATATCGATGAGCTCAAGCGCTTGGTGCGCCCCAACACCAAGCTTATCTGCATCAATAACGCATCGAACCCCATCGGTACGGTGCTCGATGCCGATACGCTCGGGCAGATTGCCGAGATTGCCCGTTCGGTGGGCGCCTACGTGCTGTGCGACGAGGTGTATCTGCCGCTCGAGAACACCGAGTCCTTTATGTCGATGGCCGACGTGTACGAGAAGGCCATTGTCACCAACTCGGTGTCCAAGACCTATTCGACGCCTGCGGCCCGCGTGGGCTGGGTCGTGGCCAACGAAGAGGTGTCCAACCGCATCCGCACCTATCGTGACTACACCATGATCTGCGGCGGCGTGTTCAACGACGCCCTGGCGACCTACGTGCTCGAGCACAAGGATAAGATCCTTGAGCGCAACCGTAAGATCGTGTTTGGCAACCGCGATATCGCACAGGCTTGGATTGATACGCAGGACCGCGTCTCCTGGACGGCCCCGCAGGGCGTATCCACCTCGTTTATCCAGCTGGATATTCCCGAGGACGACGAGGAGTTCTGCAAGCGCTTGTTGGCCGAGAGGGGAGTGCTGCTGGTTCCCGGTAGCCGCTTTGAGCTTCCCTGCGGCGCACGCCTGGGCTACTGCGCGAGCGAAGACGTTCTTCGCGAGGGCCTGAGGCTTCTGGGTGAGGCGCTGGCCGAGTTCGATCGCTAGGATCACGACTTCCTTCGAAGTCCGTATTCAAATTGGCCGACGATAATCGATAACAGACCCGTTTCCCATGAGGGGGCGGGTCTGTTTTTTATACCGAGAAGTCAAGTTGTTACAAATGAGGCCGTACGGCAAGCTGATATCCGCTGGGCCTTATACTGAGCTTCCGGTGAACGGTATCCAACGTCTGGTAAACGGTAGCCTGGTTGCTAAAAATGAATAGGACGAACTTTTTTCTGAATAAAAATCAAAATGGTTGAGACATAGCAAGAATTGCGAATTCTATTCATACCTTTGCGTGAAATATGCAAATTGAGGGTGGTTCAAGAAAGATTAGTTCCAATTGATTTTCCGGTTAAAAAAGCGTTTAAGCACGTAGATACACTTTATTAAGTCAAAGTGTACCATGCGTGAAGTATATGTGTATGCCGTTCACCCCGTATAAAAAACCGTTCGGGGGCAAGGTGGAAGTATGGGCTGATTTTGGATATAAATATGTCGTCAGCAATAACGCCTCACACGGAGGGGCGCTAACGAATCGGCCCTGACAAGGGCCCGAAAGAAAGGTAGGAGGCCATGACGAAAGGTCTGCACGTGCC
>NZ_QSAS01000036.1:0-1822 GCF_003465485.1 Collinsella sp. AF11-11
CCGAGCATGGCGAAGCCCATGGCCGGCAGGATGTTGGCGGCAACGCCGCAACCGTCGATGATGAAGGGCGGGATGAAGTCGAGCAGGCCCTGGATGGCGTCGGAACCCAAATAGAAGGCGCCGCCGCACAGCAGGAAGTACTCGACGCAGCCCCAGATTCCAATTCCCCAATGAACGGCGTAGATGCCTTTGAGGTTTCCCTTGAGGGCGAACTTGTCTGCCATATCGACAAACACAGGGAACAAGGCATTGGTAATGTTGCCGATCGTCAGTGCAAGGACGGCGATGGGCATGGCGAGCGCGATGGCCGTCTCGGTACCCTGACCGAGCTGAATGGCAAACGCGCAGGCGAGCACGCCGCCGACGGTTTCGTTAGGCGGCACGTAGGCGCCGATGGAGATCGAGCCCATGAACAGCAACTCCAGGCTGGCGCCAACGGCAAGGCCAGTCTGCAGGTCCCCCAGCACCAGGCCCACGAGCGGGCACAGGACGATGGGGCGGAACGCGTAGAGGGTGCCGAGCTGGTAGTCGAGACATCCAAAAGCTCCGACTAAGCCGACGAGGATTGCTTGGACAAGCATAGTTCCTCCCAATAAGGAATCTCGAACCGTCGTCACTCCCGTCGCGCGCGTTATTGATATCAATCCGGGAGTTTGACCACACGGTCCGAACCGCACCTGGCGTGCTGCTAACACCCATACCAGGCACAAATGATTTGATACCAATTATAGGTATGCAGGTTCGCCTTATTTAATACCAGTCGCTCAGCGGGGTGTTTTTTACCGTAAACGGCAGGCGCATCCCATTAGGCACGCTCTTTGTTTCGATGGCGGACAAGCGCCACCAGAAAGCCGTCGCCAAAAGCATCGGATGCCAAGTTGGCCACAATCACCAAAACGATCATCGCCGCGCCCAAGAACTCGTTCCAGCTAAAGACCTCGCCAAAGAGGAGCGCCGACCAGCAGGGAGCGAGCACGACCTCACTCATGCAAACCAAGTTGGCCGCAAACGCGTTGGTGCGCGCAATCCCCTTGGCATACAGCACACTCGCAAGGCCGCTGCAAAAAAGGCCATGCACCAGCATAAGCCCCCACTCAAAGGGTTTCACGGAGCCTAGGTCGCCGGCAAAATAGACGATCGGAAGTATCGAGATGCCGCAGGAGATGAGCGAGGACACCATGGGCGACGCATCGGGGCGAGAGTTTAAAAAGAAACACAGCCCAAAGGTGGCGCCCGAAATGACGGCAAGCAGATTTCCGAGCATGCCCTCGGCGCTCAAATCACCTAAAAAGAAAAGTCCCATACCCGTAAAAGCAACCACCACGGAGGCAATCTTCGCAGGCGAGGGCAACGTGCGAGTTGCGAGCGATTGATACACGATAACGAAAATCATCGAGGTGTACTGCAGAACGATCGCGTTGCCGACCGTCGTGAGCTGGTTGGCAAAGTTAAACGTGGTGCCCGTCACGAAGTTGCAGACGGCCACAAGGACAATAAGACGGCTGACGCGAAGGACGGGTCTGCCGACGAGCAGGATAAAGAGCGCCATAAATATTGCCGTGACGGCACCGATCAAAAGAGCTGACTGCGAATTGGCGCGAACGAGGATGCCGATAAAACTCCACAAGAGCGCCGTGCCAAATAGATACATCGCCCCGCTCACGCCATTATCGGGTGGATTGTCAGATCGAATCACGAAGCACCTCCAGCTAGCTTTCGGTAATAAAAAACGGCGACCGCAATGGGTCGCCGTTTCCCTTGGGGGCAAATAATAGGCCGGGCCCTTACGCCAGCACGCCGAAGAACGCGCCGACGATGCCCA
>NZ_QSAS01000037.1:0-1731 GCF_003465485.1 Collinsella sp. AF11-11
CCGACCGGGCCGCGCGGCAAGGAGATATATTGCCAGACCGGAGGGGCGCCGTGGACGGGAATCTGGGCGTACACATTTCCTACACATCTTGGAATCCGACTAACGTTTGCCAGCCGTTACCTACCGCTCGCCGAGCATCTCTTTATATAAGGCAGTCTCATGGTTAAAGCGGATACGTCCCCCTAGCTAAAGCACAGCCAGCATCGAGCAACTCATCACGTTCTTCCACCGAGAACCCCTCGGCGTAGACGCGCACCACTGGTTCGGTCCCGCTAGGACGGACCAGCAGCCACGTGTCATCCTCGAATGCCAAACGCAAGCCATCCATATGACTAACGTTTTGCGGCACCTTGCCACAAATCGACTTGGGGTTTACGCCCGGCAGCAGGGTTCGTAACGTTTCGGCATCTTCGGCCTCAAGGCGCAAATCCCGTCGACCGTAACTCGTCTTACCAAAACTGTCCTCGAGTTGGTCGACCAGAACGCCCAAAGGCGCGTCCGTCTTTGCCATAAGCTCACACAGAATTAGACAGGCGAGGATTCCATCGCGCTCGGGCATATGCGCGGCGATGCCGATACCACCGGCTTCTTCGCCGCCTATGAGGACGCCGCCCTTCTTCATCTCTGCCGCTATATATTTGAAACCGACCGGTTTGACGGTCACGCGGCAGCCAAGCGCCTCGGCAATGCGACGCACGAGCGTCGAGCATGAAAGATTGACGACGACGCGCCCCTCCAAATTACGAAATTGAACCAAGTCGCCCAAAACGAGCGCCATGATCTGATGCGGATGTATATATCTGCCGCGCTCGTCAACCGCACCGATACGGTCGGCGTCGCCGTCGGTCACCAGACCAGCGCAAGCTCCGTCATCGATAACCGTGCGCTCGCAAGCGTCCACCCAAGGCTCAACGGGGTCGGGGCAGATATCTTCTTGGTCAGACGCCTGCCCGGCGTGAATCTCGTGCACCTCAACGCCAAGCTCGCGTAGCAAGTCGGCCAGATAGCCCTGGGCTGCGCCGCCCATCGGATCGACAACCACGCGCAGGTGCGCGGCGCGGATGGCTTCGGCATCGACAAACGATGCCACCGCCTGCATATAGTCAGGAATGATATCCGCGGTGCGATATTGCCCCTCGATCCCCATTGGCTCGGGAGCCATGGTCTCTTCGAGCTCTTCGATGACATCCTGGTTGGCGGTCGAGCCGTCACCCATGCGAATCTTGAGGCACAGATAACCCTGCGGATGATGGGACCCCGTCACCATGAGCGCGCCGCACGCCTCACCGTCATAAGCCGCCGCCCACGTAAGGGCAGGGGTCGGGACAGGTCGCGAAGCGAGCACGGCGTCTAGCCCGTGCGCTGCTAGCACGCCCGCCGCAAGCTCAGCAAACTCGCTCGCCAGGGGCCGGGTGTCGAACCCTATATATACCGTTTTGCCCGGATTGGTCTTTTGCCACAACTCGCCGACGGCATCGGCGATACGGGCAACGTTATCGGCAGTGAAGTCCTCATCGACGCGAGCGCGCCAACCGTCAGTTCCAAAATGAATTATCGCGCACACGCGCAGACACCTCACAGTGTTTGGATCATGGTACGCGTGAGGTATACCCGCAACACGCACTCGGCAACCTGCCGGCACCAGCATTCACCATTTAGGCAAATGCTGCCGAGGACATGCAAGCAATCAGAACCACCCTTAAAAAGGGTGGTTTGCTCTTAGGGTATAAC
>NZ_QSAS01000038.1:0-1637 GCF_003465485.1 Collinsella sp. AF11-11
CCTTGATTGGCAACTTCATCCGAACACTTCCCACATTCATCCGCACATGTACGGGTGAATGTGGGAATCCGATACCCTGAGGGCCGGACCGGCCGGCCCCGGGAGATCGGAGGACGGCATGTCCGGAAAGAGGAAAAAGGGGGCCGGGAAGGCGGCCCCGAGGGCCTACGGCAGGCTCACCAGGCACGAGCGGGACACGGTCCAGAGGATGCTGGAGCGAGGGGCCTCGTGCAGGCAGATCGCGAGGGAGCTGGGCAGGTCGCCCTCGACGGTGAGCGCCGAGGTGGCGTCGCACAGGTTCGTGACCGCGCCGAGGGAGAGGCGCGGCGAGCGCGTGGACGCCTCCGCCGACCTGTCCGCGGCATGCCCGCGCCTGGCCGCGTGGCCGCGCTGCTGCAACGGGTGCGGCCGGTACCGCGCGATCGGCTGCAAGCGCCGCCCGCACGTCTTCTACGATGCCCGCGCCGCGCAGCTGTGCGCGGACTCGGTCCTCGTCTCGTCCAGGCGCGGGATAGACGCCGACGAGCCCGCCGCGGCCGAGGCGCTCGCCCTCATCCGCGACGGCCTGGGCCGGGGGCTCTCGCCCGAGCAGCTGTCCGCCCGCAACGGCGGGCCCGTGGACCTGTCGCCCTCGACGATCTACCGCTGGGTCGCGGCGGGCTACGACGGCATGACCAACATGGAGCTCAGGCGCAAGGTCGGCTACAGGCCCAGGTCGCACCGGGCCCCGAAGAGGGCGACGCCGCACTCGCCCCGCAGGTCGCACGCCGCGTTCCTCGGCCTGGGCGAGGACGCGTGCGCCGCCGCCTGGGAGATGGACACCGTCGAGGGCGCGCGGGAGGACAGCGCCTGCCTGCTCACGCTGCTGCACCGCCCCAGCAGGCTGCAGCTCGCGCTGCCGCTGGAGGAGAAGACCGCCGGGTGCGTCGCGGGCGCCCTGGAGGGCGTCCGGGCGGTCCTCGGCGCCGACGGGACGCGCCGCGTGTTCCGCGCCGTGCTCACCGACAACGGCGCCGAGTTCTCCGACGAGGGCGCCATCGCGGCGCTGATCGGCGAGGGGCAGGGCGAGACGAGGCTGTTCTACTGCGACCCCCGGCGCAGCGACCAGAAGGGCGCCTGCGAGCGCAACCACGTCGAGATCAGGAAGCTGCTGCCCAAGGGCCGCGGCCTCAGGTTCGACCGGCTGGCCCCGGCCGACCTGGCGCTGGCCATGTCGCACGTGAACTCCGAGCCCCGCGGCGCGCTCGGCTTCGCGACGCCCGCCCGCGCCTTCCGGGCGATGCTCGGCGCCGACGCGGAGGCGCTGCTCGAGGCGTACGGCGTGGAGGACGTGCCCGTCGAGGAGCTCGACCTGACGCCGGGGCTCATCGCGCGGGCGCGCGCTGAGAGGGGCGATGCCCCGCTGTCCTAGCCTAAGGGAAAACGGAATAGACGGAACCGACCGTTCGGCTGAGTCTGGGAAGAGGTGCCGGGCGGCGGGCGGAGCATGGCCACCGGACCCATCGAAACACATCTCCACCGTTCCTTCAACTGGGAAAACGGCGCCCCCGGACCCCGGGAGGGGCCGCGGGGGCGTTCGGCTAGGTGCGGGAACGGCCTATTTGCTCAATGTGTTCGGCTGAGATTGGAAATCAACC
>NZ_QSAS01000039.1:0-1632 GCF_003465485.1 Collinsella sp. AF11-11
TGGGCATCGTCGGCGCGTTCTTCGGCGTGCTGGCGTAAGGGCCCGGCTGCATAGACTGTCATTGCAACCTGGTAAGGGGATGGAGCGGGCCTATGCCCTCCATCCCCTTACTTGTATAGAGGGAGTTCGTATGTTCGCGAAGGATCGCGAAGCAATGCGCCTGACGCCGGCAGAGGTCAGGCTGATTCTTATTGAGTCCCTGCAATGGTGCGCCAACAACGCGGTGTACTTTTTAGGGCTTATCGGCGCGGCGACGTATGATTTGGCTGGCACGGCCTTTTTGGTTGCTGCCATTACGCTCGTACGCAATCTTATGACGTCGGCGGGCAATATGGTGTCGGGCTCGGTCATCGACCGCTTTGGACCGCGCCGGACGTCGTTTGTGACGTGCGTGATTACGGCGGTGCTATCGCTTGGCGTGGGGTTGGCGCCGTTGTCTGTCCCCGGGCTTGTGTTTGCCGCGTGCGTCTTGGGGCTTGCGGGCGGCTTTATCAACACCTGTACGCATGCGTTTCCGGGATACCTGGAGTCGACCACCGAGGGCCGTACCCGCGTGAACGGTCTCATGGTGTTCTACAGCAATATCGCCTATACCGCTGGCCCGCTGCTCGGTGGTGCCATCGTGAGCTGTTTTGCCACGCAATCGGTCTATCTGCTCATGGCGGGCATGATGGGTGTGGCGGCCGTGCTCTCCTTGGGCTGTCACGAGTGTGTTGCTCCCGCAAAAGGGGAGAAGCCGAAGGGCGGCATTCTGGGCGGCATGGCCGAGGGCGCGCGACTTACGTTTCGCGACCACGACCTGCGCCTTATCTTTATCTCGGGCTTTCTGGGCTTCTTTGCGTTTGGCGCGTTCGATTCGCTGGAGTCGTTGTTCTATCGCGATGTGCTCAACGTGGATATCGTCTGGCTGGGCTGGCTGTCCTCGGTCGTGGGCCTCACTTCCTCGGTGGGCGCGTTCATCCTGACCAAGCTTTCTGCCCGCCATGTCAACCTGCGATTGCTGCTCGGCGCGCTCATGGCCGTGGGCATTGGGTCCATGGTGTACGTGGGCACCGATATGCTGGGGGTCGCGATTATCGGTCAGGCGATTAACGGTCTGGCCTGGGGATTCCTGGAACCGCTGCAGATGATCTTGATTCAGGAGCGCGCTGACATCAAATACCTGGGGCGCATTACCGGCTTTGTGCGTTTTGGCCTGATGAGCGCCGGCGTGCTGCCGCTGCTGGCGGCTCCGTTTTTGGCGGAGGCTTTGGGTGTCCAGACGGTACTGTTTGGGGCATCGACCATTATTGCGCTGGTAGGAACGCTGTTCTTTGTCACACAAGGGAGGCGCCAGAGGCGTTAGCTATACATTCAATTCTAATTTAATACCACTCACCAGAGAATTTCGACCGTTCACCGAGGATTGGAGCAGATTGATAAGTGGTATTAAAAACACATTAGGTGTATGTCTATAATTGGTATCGAAAAGAAACGCGATGTATAGAGTTGCGTGCAGGACAGAAAGGAAAAGCCATGAAGGAAACCGAGAAGATCGAGATCATGCACTTTAGCCAGGAGGGCTACGTCGAGGACGGCAAGAACGTCTACGAGACCGGCAAGAAGATGACCGCGCTCGCCGACAAGGTCGCC